>JBFLYY010000001.1:0-2512 GCA_040756495.1 Thermodesulfobacteriota bacterium
GAGTTTCCCGATGGCGCGGTGCTCGATCTCTGTGCCGGCACCCTGCCGCTCTCCCTCGAATTGACCCGCCAGGCCAAGCGGCGGAAGGTGGTGGCCGTGGATTTCTGCGAGGACATGCTGCGGGCCGGGGTGGAGAATCTGCCCCGGGACGAGCGCCGCTCGCGCATCCAGCCGGTCTGCGGCGACGGCGAGCAGATCCCCCTCTGCGACAATTCGGTCTGGGGCATCACCGTGGCCTTTGGCGTGCGGAATCTGGCCCGCACCCAGCAGGGGTTGCACGAGATGCACCGCGTCCTGAAGCCCGGCGGCAAGCTCCTGATCCTCGAATTTTCCCGGCCCAGGAATCCCATTGTCAAGCCGGTCTACAACTTCTACCTCAATGCCATTTTGCCGCGCATTGCCGGGGTGGTCTCCGGCGACAAGGAGGCGTACGAATATCTCGCCTCCTCCATCGCCGCCTTCTACGAGCCCGACGAACTCCTCGCCATGATGCGCACGGCAGGATTCAAACAGCCCTGCCACAAGCCGTTGACCTTCGGCATCGTCACCGTCTATGTGGGGGTGAAGTGACGGAGAAATGGCCACGAAAACCACGAAAGACCAGAAAAACGAACCCTGCGGGGACATTCGCAATCCTCGTTTTTCGCGGATATTGTAAGGAGCGGCTTCAGCCGCGACAACGGCGGGGGCAGGCGCAGTCATTGCGATGGTCGCGGGTGAAGCCGCTCCTTGTATCTACAGGGCGGCGGGCGATTGGCCTGACCGCAGGAGCGGCAAAAGGGAAGGGGAGGCTGACATTATGATGCGAAAAAAGATCATCCTCGGGATCACCGGCGCCACCGGTTCGCTCTATGCCCTGGAATTCCTGAAGCTCATGGCCACCACCGATGCCGAGGTGCACGCCATCATCTCCGAGGCCGGAGAACAGGTGCTGCGGCTGGAACTGGGGATCGGCAAGGCGGCTCTCTCCCCCTATGTGGCCCAGTGGCACGACATAAAAAATTTTGCCGCGGCCGTGTCCAGCGGTTCCGGCCGCTTCGACGGCATGACGGTGCTGCCCTGCACCATGGGGACGCTGGCGGCCATTGCCAACGGTCTGACCCGCAATCTCATCCATCGCGCCGCCGATGTGACGCTCAAGGAGCGGCGTCCGCTCATTCTCGCGGTGCGGGAAACGCCGCTCAACCGCATTCATCTCGCCAATATGCTCAAGGCGGACGAGGCAGGGGCCGTCATCTGCCCGCCCATGCCCGCCTTCTATCACAAGCCGGAGAGCCTTGAAGCCATGGCCCGCGCCTTTAGCGGCCGGGTGGCGTCATTGCTGGGCTTTGATTTGCCCGACCTGCCGCGCTGGGAAGGGAAAGGCCGAGAAAAGCGGCCACGAAAGACACGAAATAAGTAGGAGCGGCTTCAGCCGCGAAAAAAACAGATCTGCAGGCACGGCCTGCGGTCGCGGATCAATCCGCTCCTACGGAGAATGGTGCCACGGCTTTTCGTGGATTTCGTGGCCAAGAAGACCTGAGGGAGTTGCCGTGCTGAAGAAAATCGCCATCCTGCTCGAGATGATCAAGTTCGAGCATACCGTCTTTGCCATGCCCTTTGCCTTCATGGGCGCCTTTCTCGCCAAGCGCGGCCTGCCCGACGCCACGACCTTTCTCTGGGTGGTGCTGGCCATGGTGGGGGCACGTACCGCGGCCATGGGGTTCAACCGCATCGTGGACCGCCGTTTCGACGCCGCCAACCCGCGTACCGCCGACCGGGCCCTGCCGGCAGGCAGCGTCAGGCTTGCCGAGGCGTGGATCATGGTGGCGCTGGCAGGGTTGCTCTTCTTTTTCGCCTGCGCCATGCTGAATCGCCTGACCCTGCTCATCTCGCCCTTTGCCCTGGGGCTCACCTTCTTCTATTCGCTCACCAAGCGCTTCACCTGGTTCTGCCACGTGGTGCTCGGCGTGGCCCTGGCCTTTTCGCCCCTGGGCGGCTGGGTGGCGGTGCAGGGAACCCTTGTTGGCTATCCCTTTGTCCTGTCGCTGGGGGTGCTCTTCTGGGTGGCGGGGTTCGATACGGTTTACGCCTGCCTGGATGCCGATTTCGACCGCGAGGCAGGCCTCTTCTCACTCCCTTCCCGTTTTGGTCGCGAGGGCGCCTTCCGCCTTGCGGTGGCCTTCCATGTGGTGGCCTTTGCCCTCTTCGTGGCCACCGGCATTCTGACCTCCCTCGGCTGGCCCTACTACGCGGGGATCGTCCTCACAGCCGCGGCCCTCTTCTACCAGCACCTGGTGGTCAACCCCCGCGATCTCTCCCGCATCCAGCTCTCCTTTTTCACTCTGAACGGTCTCATCAGTCTCACCCTCTTTGCCGCCACCTGGCTGGCCCTGCTGGTCGCCTGAATTCGTGGCGGCTTGTCGCCCGGCAAGCTGGTAATTCTTTGACATCACAGGACAAGGCCGGCCGTAACGGTGGTTGCTTCGATTCACCCGCCGCCCTTCTCGCGAACGCCCACGGATTCGGGAAT
>JBFLYY010000002.1:0-2401 GCA_040756495.1 Thermodesulfobacteriota bacterium
ACGCAAGCTACCTCAAGAAGAACGACGACGTGGCCCTCTCGGGCCTCACCGCCGCCTCGGCCAACGAGTTCGCCGAGGTGATCCTGGGCGGCAGCCTGGTGATCCCCGCGGCCTTTGCTTTTTTCGGCAGCGCGGCCATGGCCGAGATCGCCAGGGGCGGGGTCTTCAACCTCGGCTTTGTCACCATGCCGCTGGTGCTGCAAAAAATCGCCTTTGGCAATTTCTTCGGCTTCCTCTGGTTTGCGTTGCTCTTCATCGCCGGCATCACCTCCTCGGTCTCGCTGGCCCAGCCCGCAGTGGCCTTTCTGGAGGATGAGTTCAACCTCTCCCGCAAGAAGGCGGTGGGGCTCTTCATGGCCGTGACCTTTGTCCTCACCCAGCCGGCCATCTTCTTCCTCGGCCGCGGGGTGGTGGACGAACTCGACTTCTGGGGCGGCTCCTTCTTCCTCGTCCTCTTCGCCACCATCGAGACCATCCTCTTTGGCTGGGTCTTTGGCATGGACCGCGCCTGGACCGAACTGCACGCCGGCTCCGACATCACCATCCCGAAATTCTACCGTTTCATCATCAAGTACGTCACCCCGGCCTTTCTCCTCGCCATCCTCGGCTTCTGGCTGGTGCAGGACTGGCTGCCGGTGATGCTTTTGAAGGGGGTGAGCAGCGCGGACCTGCCCTATGTGCTCGGCACCCGGCTGGGCTTGCTGCTGCTGCTTCTGGTGCTGACGCTGCTGGTGAAGATCAGCTGGCACCGCCGCAGAACAAGGGGGGAACGCTATGCTGCCTAGCGGCTGGTTGTTCATGGGACTCAGTTGGGGCGCGATTCTCGTGCTCTTCTCCTACTGCCTCTACCGCACCCTGGGGCCGAAGAAATGATCGTCCCTCCGTGGGGTTGGCGGTGAAATCAGAACGAGGTGTCTGCCATGGCGCATGAGGCCGCAATCCGACTCGGTTTTTTCTTCGGCATTTTGATTCTCGTCGGCTTAGGCGAGCTGCTCTTTCCCAGGCGGGTGCTCACGACGGGCAAGGCGGTGCGCTGGTTGAGCAACCTCGGCATCGTCTTTGCCGATACCCTCGCGGTGCGCCTCCTCTTCCCGGTGATCGGCGTCGGCGTTGCCGTGGCGGCCCAAGGGCAGAACTGGGGGCTCCTCAATCTGCTCGGCTGGCCGGCGTGGCTCGAAGTGGCGGTGGGGGTGCTGGTCCTCGATCTGGTGGTCTATCTCCAGCACGCCATGTTCCACACCATGCCCATCCTCTGGCGGCTGCACATGATGCACCACGCCGACCTCGACATCGACGTGACCACGGGGCTCCGTTTCCACCCCATCGAGATCGTCCTCAGCATGATAATCAAGATGGCAGTGGTCGCGGCCCTGGGGCCTTCTCCCTTCGCCGTGATCCTCTTTGAGATCATCCTGAACGGCACCGCCATGTTCAACCACGGCAACGTCAGGCTGCCGCTCGCCCTGGACCGCGCTCTGCGCCTTCTTGTGGTGACCCCGGACATGCACCGGGTCCACCATTCGGTGACCATCCGCGAAACGAACAGCAACTTCGGCTTCAACTTCCCCTGGTGGGATCGCCTCTTCGGCACCTACCGCGCCCAGCCGGCGATGGGCCACGAGGGAATGACCATCGGCCTGGCCCAGTTCCGCGATCCGGGCAAAAACACTTTCTGGCACATGCTGGTCATGCCCTTTACCGACCCGCCCGGTTCCTACGCCATCAACCGTCACGGCATCGACCCGGAGCGCCTCCGGAAAGGGTGAAACCCTCCGCAGGGACTGTTTTTGGATATTTAATGAACTTCTTAAATTTTCTTGTTGCGCAATTGGTGATTTCTGTATAGTGGGGAGAACGGCAGTGCCGTGTCGCTGGCCGGGAAAGGCCCGCGGTTTTCGGAGGTCCAGGAAACGGGAACCGAACCCGATGGTGGTCGGGCAAGGAATCCAAAAGAACAGAATGAGGGAAAAAAGTATGGTCAAGCGTTTGGGAGTGCTGGCCCTGGTGGCCGCGGTGGCTTTTGCCGCTCCGGTCCGTGCGGAAGGCGTGGATGGCGGTGCCGTGGTCGGCGGTGCCATCGGCGGCGCGGCGGGTGCCGCGGTAGGGTCGGCGGTGGGCGGCCGTGAGGGCGCCATCATCGGTGGCGGTCTCGGCGGTGCGGCCGGTGCCGCGGTGGGCTCCTCGGTGAACAAGCCGAAAGAGAAGGTGGTGGTCCGGGAGAAGGTGGTGATCCGGGAGCACGAGCACCACGACCATGGCCGCCATCTCGGCCATTCCAAGCACAAGCACAAACACAAGCATGAACACCATGAGGGGCATGGCCACGACGATTAAGCCGTAGCCGGCAACCACAAGGCAGGAAGAGCAGAGGCGCCCTCAAGGGGGCGCCTTTTTTTGTTGC
>JBFLYY010000003.1:0-2641 GCA_040756495.1 Thermodesulfobacteriota bacterium
GTCCGCGCGGGCAGAGAGGGGGGTATGGCCGGGGATTCCCTTCAGACGATAGTCGAGGCGGAACAGGAACTGCTGGCGGCGCTGGCCGAGGAGCGGGAGCGTATTGCCGCCTGGCTGGCCGGGCAGCGGGCCGCCATCGACCGGGAGGGAGAGGCCAGGGCGGCTGCCTTCCGTGAACGTTGCCGGCTGGCCGACAACGCGGCCCGCGAGGTCGCGGCCCGCGAGGCCGCCGTTGCCGTCGAACAGGCCCGTCGCGCCGTGGTCCGCCTCGGCGAACTGGACGATGCGATTCTCGAACGCATCGTGGTCCGCCACCTGCGGACCCTGCTGCCACGGGAGTCGCCATGATCGTCCGCATGTCCAAGGTGGCCGTGGTCGGCCCCAGGCGACTCGCCGGCGAGGCCCTGGCCGCGGTGCAGCAGTTGGGGGTATTGCACCTCGATCCCGAACATCCCGCCATTCCCATCGTGCCGGGCGCCGCCGCTCCCTTCCAGGTTCCTCTCGGCGGGGAGGAGTTGCTCTCCCGGCGCAGTTCCTACGAGGGTCTGCTCACCCGGATCAACGACATGCTCGAGTGTCTGCCGGAGGTGGCCTCCCGTATCCCGCAACTCTCGCCGGAAGTGGCGATCGAGTCGCTCGGCGCGGTGACCGACCGCCATCTCGTCCACTGGAAGGAGTGGTGCGCCGGAAGCGAGAAGCTCCGCGAGGAGATCGCCCAGCTCACCCGCCGCCAGGAGCTGGTCAACCGCTTGAACGGGCTGGTGGAGCGGAATGTCCCGGCGGGGCAGCGCCGCTTTGTCCTTGAGGTGGCGGCGGAGCAGTGGTCTGGCCTTGAGGAGGGTGTGGCCGCATTGGGGCCGGAGATCCACCTGGCTCGCAAGGGGATCAAGGGCGGGGCCGAGGTGGCCGTGTTGACCCTGCCCGAGGGCGCGCAGCCGACCCTTATCGAGGGGCTCTTGCCCCTTGGGATGGCGCAGGCCTCCCGGCCGCTCCCTCTTGAAACCCAGGCCCTGCGGCTTGCCTGGGAGGAGGGTTCCCGATTGCTCGGCGATCTGACCGGCCGCCTGGCCCTGCTTGAGGAGCGGCGCGCCACCTTTGCCCGCCGCTGGCGCGGGGTCTATCTCCTGGCCCACGACTGGCTCCACGCCCAGCTCGCCCTGCTGGCGGCCCGCGCCGACCTCTACGAAAGCCCCCTCTGCTTCTGGCTCTTCGGCTGGCTTCCCTCGCCCGAACTGCCGCGGCTGCGCGAGGCGCTCAACCGCCATTTCGCCGGTCAGGTGGTGGCGGTGGAGCAGGAGATCCGCGAACACGACCTGGCGCGGGTGCCCATTGTCCTCAGGAACCCAGGCTACTTCCAGCCCTTCGAACTCTTTGTCCGGCTGCTGCCGATCCCGACCTACACCTCCTTCGATCTCACCCCCTTCATCGCCATCTTCTTTCCCCTCTTCTTCGGCATGATGCTGGGCGACATGGGGTACGGCCTCGTTCTGCTCGGCGTTTCCCTCATAACCATCGCGGCCGGAAAACGGCCTCTGGTGCGGGACGCCGGCAAGATCCTCGGGGTCTGCGCCCTCTACACCGTGATCTTTGGCCTCCTCTTCGGCGAACTCTTCGGCGCGGTGGGCCGCCGTTTCTTCCATCTGCCCCATCTCATCGACCGCCACGGCTCCATCCTGCCGATGTTCTCTTTCGCCCTCACCGTGGGCGTCATCCACATCGCCCTCGGGCTTGCCCTCGGCATGGTGGCCGCCTTCCGCCAGGGCGAGAAGCGGGTCGGACTCTTCAAGCTGGCCACCATCGGCTTCGTCTGTCTGGTGGCCTTGACTCTCCTCGCCTTCCGGGTGGAATCCCTGGCCATGCTGACCACCCCGCTCCTGATGGTGCTCGGCGTGCTTCTTCCGCTTCTTGTCTTTGCCGGCGGCTTCATGGCGCCGCTCGAGGTGTTGCAGACCATCGGCAACATCGTCTCCTATGCCCGCATCATGGCCATCGGCCTGACTTCGGTGCTGCTCGCTTACGTGGCCAACCATCTCGCCGGCGCCGTGGGCAGCGTCTGGGTGGGGGTGCTGGTGGCGAGCCTGCTCCATGCCATGAATATCGTGCTCGGCGTCTTTGCGCCGACCATCCACTCCCTGCGGCTTCACTACGTGGAATTCTTAGGCAAGTTCATGACCATGGGCGGCCGGAAGTTCGCGCCGCTCGGCAAAGGATAACAGGAGGAGCGCACATGGTGGAGGCAGTGGCAGGACACGAGAAGGTGTTGATGGCCTTTGCGGCGGCGTTGGCCATGGGGTTGAGCGCCATCGCCACCGGCTGGGCCCAGTCGCGGATCGGCGCGGCCGGGGCCGGAGCCCTGGCGGAGAAGCCGGAATTGACCGCCACGATCATCATTCTCCTGGCGATCCCCGAGACCATGGTGATCCTTGGTTTCGTCATCGCCGCCATGATTCTGATGCTGTGAGATGGCGATGTCCTGCGCAGCCCTGTTGGCCGAACTGAGGCGCCAAGCCGAGGCGGAGAAGCGCGCTTTCTGGCAGACGGCCGAGGAGGAGGCCGCCCGTTACCGGGCCGAGGCGGAGATGCGCCGGGCCAGCGCCGAGGCGGTGGCCGAGGAAGAGCGGTGCCTCGCCTGCGCGGCCCG
>JBFLYY010000004.1:0-2660 GCA_040756495.1 Thermodesulfobacteriota bacterium
CGAGATCCTCGGCCGCTGGAGCCGCGAGCATGGTGCCTATGTCATCGGTTACGCCGGCGGCATGCCCAGCGGCAAAGTCTTCAATCTGCTCACCGATTATCTGATGACCAGGAAGGTCGTCGGGCTGCGCAGGATGCTCGCCGCACTGGAGGAGGCCAATGGGTGAGAAGATAACCGATGATCTGGTCGGCACCACGGAAGGGTGCGGCTGCTGCACCGAATACGTGGACCCTTTGCTCCACGGTGGGCAGGCCGACGGCGGCACGGTGGCCGCCGATCCTGCCGCGGCAGGAACCGAGAAAGAAAAAACAGGACAGAGCCAGCAGCCAGGGACGGTGCATACCGATGACAACGGTTAACAAGGTTTCCCTCATCACGCCGCCCTACCACGCCGGGGTGGTGGAATCGGCCGGCACCTGGCTCAATCTGGGCTTTGTCTCCATTGCCGGCGCGCTCCGCAAGGCGGGCCACGAGGTGGACTACTACGATGCCATGGCCCACTGGCACCAGTGGGAAGAGATCCGGGCGCGGCTTCTCGATTTCGCCCCCGACGTGGTGGCCACCACCGCCTACACCGCCTCGGTGGTCGATGCGGTGGCCCTGCTGCGGCTGGCCAAGGAGGTGAACCCGCAGGCAGTGACCGTGCTCGGCAATGTGCACGCCACCTTCTGCTACGACGAGCTGCTCGCCGTACCCGACAACCCCATCGATTTCATCGTCCGTGGCGAGGGTGAAGAGACCCTGCCGCGCTTGCTCGCCTGCCTTGCCGCGGGCGACGACCCGGCCAGGGTGCCGGGCCTTGCCTTCCGGCGGGACAAGGGCGTGGTCGTCACCGAACCGGCGCCATTCCTTGCCGATCTCGACGCCCTCACCCCGGCCTGGGATCTGGTGGAGTGGCCCATCTACTCCTACCACCCCAAGCCCGGTTCCACCCTGGCCATTGTCTCTTCCTCCCGCGGCTGCCGGATGCACTGCTCCTTCTGTTCCCAGCAGCTCTTCTGGCAGCGGACCTGGCGGGGGCGGAGCCCGGAGAATTTCGTTGGCGAGCTTGAGATGCTCCGCGACCGTTTCGGCGTTTCCGTGGTGATGCTGGCCGACGAGCTGCCCACCCTCGATAAGGCGCGGTGGGAGAAGATCCTTGATTTGCTCGTCGAACGGCAGGTGGGGGTGAAACTCCTGATGGAGACCAGGGTGGACGACATCCTGCGGGATGCGCCGCTCATGGAGAAATACCGCCTTGCCGGGGTGGAACACATCTACGTGGGGGTGGAGGCGGGCAGCCAGGCGACCCTCGACCTCTTCAAGAAGGGCACCAGAACCGCCCAGTCGAAGCAGGCCATCGACTGCATCAACAACGCCGACATCGTTTCGGAGACCTCCTTTGTCCTCGGCATGCCGGACGAGACCCCGGAATCCATCGCCGCCACCGTGGCGCTGGCCAGGGAGTACGACCCGGACATGGCCTTTTTCCTGGCCATCGCGCCCTGGCCCTATTCCCAGCTCTATCCCGAGCTGGAGCCCCATGTCGCCACCAGGGATTACCGCAAGTACAATCTGGTGGAACCGGTGCTCAAACCGCGGAACATGACCCTGGCCGAGGTGGAGAAGGCCCTCGGCCACGCGGCCCGCGATTTCTACCTGCACAAGTTCCAGAATCTCGGCCGCCTCAGCGCCTGGAAGCAGGAGTTCATGCTGGCGGTCTTCCAGATCCTCGTCAACAATTCCTATCTGGCCCGCCAGATGCGGGAGATGATGCAGGGTGCCAGCGGAATGCCACCGGCCATGCGGGAGATCATGGGCCAGATCCAGAAAACCTTTGCGGCCAGCGGCCAGCGGGTGCCGATTCCGTAAAGATCTTTCGGCGCCTTGGCCTGGCGGCGGGAACACCTTCCGGTGGGCGGCACTATTTTCGGAAGAGGCAGCGGCCTGGCAACGAAATTGCAAGCATTCCCCGGCAGGACGTCGCGGTGAGGTGCGGAGGACCGACGGCGAAGGGAATGGGGATCCGTGGCCGCAGGAGGCGCCATGAACGAAAAGGGACGATGCCGTCGGGTCGCCACCGAGGATCGGCGGGCGGTGGGCCGGATGCTGGTCGAGACCCTGCGTTTTTTCCAGTCGGTGGTCAACAGTTTCGCCGACCCCGTGCTGGTGATCGGCTCCGACATGCAGGTCAAGCTGATCAACAAGGCGGCCCGCGACTTTTCGGTGCCGCGCGAGCCGCTGGAGCGGAAGTACGCGGAGAACGCCCGCTGTTATCAGGTGATCTACGGCTCCCGCCATTCCTGCCTCGCCCGGGGCAGGGAATGCCCCTTGCTGGAAGTGATGGAGAGCGGTCAGCCCAAGGCGGTGGTCCATGAAGTGACCATGAAAAACGGCGAGCTGCGCTATTATGAAGTGTGGGCCTCGCCGCTGGTGGGGGGGGAGCAGGAAGAGAGCCTCGGCATCATCGAGGTGTTCCGGGACATCACCGAACGCAAGCTCGCCACCGAGGCCCTGCAGAAGAGCCGCGACGAACTGGAACTCCGGGTCGAGCAGCGCACCGCGGACCTGAAGAAAATGAACATCTCCCTCCGCCAGGAGGTGGAGGACCGCCGCTGGGCCGAGGATCAGCTCATCCAGTCCCTGGAGCACGCGGACCTGGTCTACCGCGTGATCCCCAG
>JBFLYY010000005.1:0-13258 GCA_040756495.1 Thermodesulfobacteriota bacterium
GTCTGATTGTCGGGTTTGCGCATAGGTCGCCTGCGACTCATGGAGCCTATTGGACTCATGCCGCTGTTGCGCAACATATCGCGCCGCGCCAACCAAAGTCAACCCAAAACGACCCGTTAAACAGGTTAGGGGCCGTGGCGGTTCCTGCTCTTGCCGCCAACGAAAAAGGCCTGCAAGGAATCACTCCTTGCAGGCCTTATCGTGTACTGGTGCCGGGACCAGGAATCGAACCAGGGACACTCGGATTTTCAGTCCGATGCTCTACCAGCTGAGCTATCCCGGCATGAGAGTGGAGATATTTATTGAAAAGCAGCCTCCTTGTCAAGGGATTTCTCCACCACGACCACGCGGCTCATGGCCAGATGGTCGTGCCAGGCGCGGCCTTCGCGGTCGATGAGCGCCCAGAGAAATCCAGCGCCCAAGGGCAGGGCCGAGGCAAGCTGGCCCACGGCCCGCAGGAAGGCGCGGCCCCAGGAGAGCGCCCCGCCCTCCCTCTCCACCACCCTGATGCCGAGCAGCAGTTTGCCGATGGTCTGGCCGCCGCAGGCAGAAAAGACGGTGAAGTACGCCAACCCCAGCAGCGGCGGGACGAGAAGCGCGGCTCCGGCCAGGGTGGAAGAAAGGAGCAGCATCGTCCAGAGGGTGCGGGGGGCGCCGCTGAAGAGCAGGCCGCCGAGGTGGGAGAGAAAGATGGTGTTCAGAAAGGCCAGCGCGGCCAGGTCGATGCAGAGGGCAAGGGCCCTGCGTCCAAAAGAGGCGCCCGCGGCCAGAGGCGGCGCGGGCGGTATCGGTTCCCCGATGCCGGTCATGAGACGAATCAGGAGGCAGGCTCCTCGTCGTCGCTCTCCAGAGTGAGCCCGAGATCAGGGATATCGGGGAGAGCGGAGGCGTCCGCCGCCGGAGGCGCGGCCGGAGCGGCCTCGTCGCCGAGGTCGAAGGTCAGGTCGTCGGAGGCTTCGAGGGAGAGAGACAACTGTTCCGGCTCGGCGGCAGCGGGTGCGGCGGCGGATGCGTCGTCGGGCAGCAGGGAGAGGTCGTCGGGTTCGCCGCCGCCGGCCGGGGCCTCCCCGGTTGCCGGCTCTTCCGAGACAGCGCCCAGCAGGTCGGCCAGGTCGAGCACGCCGCCGGCTGCCTCTTCCTCGGCCTCCAGTTCCGCCTCGCCGCGGCTCTCGCCGCCGGTGAGATCGAAATTGAGGGCCAGGGATTCATCGCTCTCCGGCGCAGGGGCCGGCGCCTCTTCCAAATCCATTTCCGGCATGGCGATGCCGCCGATCTCCTCTTCCAGCGCCACCTCCTCGGCCGGCGCGGCCGCTTCCCGGACGGGCGGCATGAGATCGGAGACGTCGATGCCGCTTAAACTCGGCATCTCGATGGCCGCCTCTTCCTCCACCGCCTCGGCAGCGGGCGCCTCCTCCTCAAAAGTGACCGCCTCGCCCTCCACCCCCATCTCGCCGAGATCCAGGGCCGCTTCGGCCAGATCCAGTCCGGCCGGTTCCGCCTCGGCCACGCCGGCCTCTGCCAGCGCCACCGCGCCGAGGAACATGGGGGCCGTCACCTTGGCCATGGGTCCGCGCAGCTGCGCGGCAACCGCCACCAGATCGTTCGCACACTTGCCGCACCGCTCCACGCGATCAAAACTGATGTAGCCACACTTGGGACACCGCATAGCCGATCCTTTCGTTCGGTTTGCACCGGCGCACCGCGCCGGTGACTCAACAAGTGTAGTACAGATTCCTTTGACGGGTCAAGGTTTTCTCGGCAGCCGGAGCCGCACGGAAGTATTGCAAAAGCGACCCGATCACGCTATGGTTTGCCCGAACCGCTGTGCTACCCGTCATCCACCCAGGAGCGACCCCATGGCCACCTCCCTCTCCCGCCTTTCGCTGCTCGTCGTGATCCTGCTGTCGCTTTCCCTCTCCGGCTGCGTCTTCTCCAGCGAGCCGGTCCGCCATCTCGCCTCCGACGTCTGCCTCATCACCCCGGACCTGACCCAGAAGCAGGTGCTCGACATCCTCGGCCCGCCCAACTCCCAGAAGAAATCGGCGGACGAAGGGGAAACCTGGATCTATTACGAGGTGAAGAAGAGCCTGCTGCGCAAGACCCCCTATATCGGCGACCGCCTCGGCAACGAGGACTACGAGGTGATCACCATCTCCTTTGTCGGCAACCAGGTGCGCACCTGCGCCTACCGGGCTCTGAAGGAAGAGGAATTCAAGGCCTTGGGAATTCCGGCCCAGTGAGACGTTCGACCACCAACGGTTACGAAAAGGCGCGGACCCGCATGGTGCAGGAGCAGCTGATTCCGGGGGGGATCACCCACCCGGCGGTGCTCTATGCCATGAACACCGTGCCCCGCCACCTCTTTGTCGAGGAAGGGCTGTGGCCCCAGGCCTACGGCGATTTTCCCCTGCCCATCGGCGAAGGGCAGACCATCTCCCAGCCCTATATCGTGGCGCTCATGACCCAGCTCCTCCAACTGAAGGGCCACGAAAAGGTGCTCGAAATCGGCACCGGCTGCGGCTATCAGTCGGCGGTGCTCGCCTCGCTCTGCAAGGAACTCTACACGGTGGAGCGGCTCAAGCCCCTGCTCGCCCGCGCCCGCAAGAATTTCGACATGCTGCGCCTCTACAACATCTTCAGCCGGGCCGACGACGGCACCCAGGGCTGGCCGGAACACGCGCCCTTCGACGCCATCATCGTCACCGCCTCGGGCCCCCAGATCCCCCAGCCGCTCATTGACCAGCTCGCCGACCCGGGCGTGCTCGTGATCCCGGTGGGCGACCGCGACAGCCAGGTGCTCACCGTGGTGCGCAAGGAAAAGGGGCGGGTCGCCAGCCAGGCGGTGGAGAGCGTCCGCTTCGTGAAACTGGTCGGCTCCCACGGCTGGACCCCGCGCTGATTCCGTTTTCAATCACGCGCTAACTTTGTCGTCTGCGCTGCGCGGCTCCTCGCCGTACCCAACTGTACTGTCTCGTCCGTCGTACTTTCGCCATCCCTGGCCGTCGCTGCTCGAAAAGTCCTCGCGTTTCCATCGCGATTGAAAACGGAATAACTATCTCCCTCCCCTCACCCGCTCCGCCAGTTCCCGCACCCTGGCCGTGGTCTCCGCCAGATCGATCCGCAAACACTCGCGATCCCGCACCACCACCTCGCCGTGGACGATGACGTCCCGCACCTGGCTGGCGGCCCCGGCATGGATGAGGGTCGCCGGCCCGTAGAAGGGGGTCAGCCGCGGATGGGCGAGATCGATGACCACGAGATCCGCCAGGGCGCTTGGTGCCAGCACCCCGAGTTGGTCCCCGAAGCCCAGGCAGGCCGCGCCACCAGCCGTAGCGAGATCAAGCAGGCTGGCCGCCGGCAACACCGTGGGCTCCAGGCGTGTTCCCTTGTGGAGCAAGGCGCAGCGGGCCAGCTCGCCGAGGAGATCGAGGTCGTTGTTGCTGGCGCAGCCATCGGTGCCGATGCCGACGGCAATGCCGCGGGCAAGGAGTTCCGGCAGCGGGGCGATGCCCGAGGCGAGCTTCATCTGGCTCTCCGGGCAGATCACCACGGCGCTGCCGCTGGCGGCGAGGATGGCCCTGTCCGCCTCGTCGAGCCACACCCCGTGGATACAGACGGTATCGCGGTCGAGCAGCCCCAGGTCGTGGAGGTAGCCCACCGGGGTGCGGCCGTGCCGCTTCCGGCTCTCCGCCACCTCGCCCGCGGTTTCCGCCACGTGGAGGAAGAGGCGGACACCGGCGGCCAGCGCCGCCTCTTTGGCCGCCAGCAAGGTCTTGCGGCCGCAGGTGTAGGGGGAGTGGCAGAAGATCGCCGGGGTAATGCGCGGATCACGCCCCTGCCAGGCAGCAACGAAACGGCGCGCAGAGGCGACGTTTTCCACCGGGTTCGGCACGCCGGGCGCCGGGAAGTCGATCACCCCCTGGGCCGCCACCGCCCGGATGCCGGCCTCGGCAAAGGCGCGGGCCGCCTCTTCCTCGTGGAAATAACCATCCGCCACCGTGGTGGTGCCGGAAAGAAGCATCTCGGCTGCGGCCAATTTGCTGCACCAATAGACCATCTCCGGGCTCACGAACCGCGCCTCGGCCGGAAAGATGTGGTCGCTGAGCCAGGCCGTCAGCGGCAGATCGTCGGCCAGCCCCCGGAAGAGGGTCATGGCCGCGTGGTTGTGGCAGTTGACGAGCCCCGGCATGACGAGGCAGCCCGCGGCATCGAGGGTGCTGGCGGCAACGCTCGACGGCAGCTCCGCCATCGGCCCCACGGCCACGATCCGTTCGCCGCGGATGGCCAGATAACTAGGCTCCCCATCGCCCCATGCCAGATCCTGCTCTATCAGCCGGGCATTTACCACAACGAGATTTGCTGATTGTCCGAATAACGGCACCTGAGAACTCCTTTTGCTTGAGAGGACAGAGTGGCTGTGACCACGTCTCGACCTTACCACCCAACCATGCGATTTAGCGAGAAAATTTTCCTTCTAGACAATCCCCGCTTCCTCTGCCACCATGAAATTATCCGTTTTTTCAAGATGCTACCGTATTGATGCCGCGCACCTGGCCGACACGTCACACGGAGGAACGCCATGAACCTGCTCAACAAGATGAAGGTGGGGAGTCGTGTTTTTCTGATCGTCTTTGTTCTGCTTGCCATCACGGCTGCCGTTGCCGGCGTGGGCATCCTCAAGATGGAGGGGATCGGCAGCGAGATCGACGCCATCACGGAACGGAACATCCCCCTGTCGGCGGAGATCACCGAGGTGGCCCAACACCAGCTTGAGATCGGCCAGTGGTTCGAGCGCGGCTACCGCCACGGCGAGAAGGGCAACCGCACCGGCCTGCTGGAGGCTACCGAGGCGGTCAAGGCCAATGGCGTCGAAGCCGGCACCCGACTGCGGAACGCGGAAAAACTCGCCGAGACCGGGGCCCGCATGGCGCACGACGAGGAGGAGCGGCGAAAGTTCGAGAGCCTCCTGGCCGGGATCAAGGAGGTGGAGACGAAACACGACGGGGTGGAGGAGCAGGCCCTCAAGTGCTTCGAACTCCTGGAGGCAGGAAACCTCCGGGAGGCGGACTCGATCTGCGGCCGCGTCTCCAAGGATGCGGAGGAGATCGATGTCAAGATCTCCGCCCTGGTGGAGGAGGTGGCAAAATTCACCGACGTCTCCGCCCATGCGGCGGAAAACGAGCAACACAGCGGCCTGCGCATCATCCTCATCGTGGGCGCGGCCGGCCTCTTCATCGGTTTTGGTCTCGGCATCCTGGTGACCAGGAGCGTGACCAGTTCGCTCCTCAACGTGCGGACCATTGCCGACAACGTCACTGCCGCCAGCCAGGAGTTGAGCGCCACGGCCGAGGAGGTCTCCCAGGGGGCCAGCGAGCAGGCGGCGGCGGTGGAGGAATCCACTGCCTCGGTGGAGGAGATGAGCGCCACCATCCGCCAGAATCGGGACAATGCCCAGCAGACCGAACAGATCGCGGTGCAGGCCGCCAAAGACGCCCAGGAGAGCGGCACGGCGGTGACCCAGACCGTGAACGCCATGCGGCAGATCGCCGACAAGATCTCGATCATCGAGGAAATCGCCCGCCAGACCAACCTCCTGGCCCTGAACGCCGCCATCGAGGCGGCACGGGCCGGCGAGCACGGCAAGGGCTTCGCGGTGGTGGCCGCCGAGGTGCGCAAGCTGGCGGAACGCAGTCAGCGGGCAGCCGCGGAAATCAGCGACCTCTCCACATCCAGCGTGGCCGTGGCGGACAAGGCCGGCGCCATGCTGGCCAAGATCATGCCCGACATCCAGAAGACCGCCACCCTGGTGCAGGAGATCGCGGCGGCCAGCATCGAACAGAACGCCGGCATCGACCAGATCAGCCAGGGCATGCAGCAACTCGACACCGTGGTGCAGCAGAACTCCAGCGCCTCGGAAGAGATGGCCGCCACCGCCGAGGAACTCTCGGCCCAGGCCGACGAGCTGCAGGGCGTCATCGCCACGCTCATCGACACCCAAAGGGGCGGAGGCGTTCCTCCGGCCCGCCACAAGACCACCCAGGTCGTCCATCTGGGCAACAAAAAGATGACCCGCCCGCCCGCCGCCGGCAACAAGGGGGGCGCCCGCCTCCAGCTCGGCCACAAGCCCGACAAGGGCGACGACCTCGACCAGGATTTCGAACGGTTGTAGGCGACGCCCTTTGCCGCTACCAAAAGGCCGACCGGGAGAAACCCGGCCGGCCTTTTTTCGTCAGCACGCCTCGAGTTCGATGCATTTCTCGGGGCACATGACGGCCGCCTTTTCCAGCGTCTCGGAAAGGGCCACGCAGCCGTCGACGAGTTCGGCCTTCTCGCCATCCTCGCTCATGCGGAAAACCTCGGGACAGAGAACGGCGCAGGTGCCGCAGCCGTTGCAGCGGTAGGTGTCGATGTTGACGTAGACGTAAGAGGCGGTCATGGTGGTACTCCCAAAGGCGGCGGGGTCTGAAGGAAAGCCGTTTTTTTCATTATACCCGTACGCCTTCCCCCGGTACAGAACGAAGCGTCCCGCGCTCAGCGGGCTTCCTCCGTGTTCGGCGGGCGGGCCTCGCTGCCCTCGCCCAAAATCCCCATCTGTCGGTAGATCGGGCGCACCTGCTCTCTGAGGGCAGGAAGCTGCCGCGCGAAGACGATGGCGCCGACGACGCAGCAAGCGGCACCGGCGAGCAGCGTCTGCCGCGGCCCGATCAGACCGGCAGCCGCGCCGGCCCCGAGGCTGCCGATCGGCACCATGCCGATGAAGGCCATGGTGAACAGACTCATGACCCGCCCCCGCTTGTCCTCGTCGAGGATGGTCTGCAGAATGGTGTTGCAGGAGGCGACAAAGGTGATGCCGCCGAAGCCGGTCATGGCCAGGGCCGCCAGCGAGAGGACAAAGCTGCCGGAAAGCGCGAACAGCGCGAGGCCGCCGGCGAAGAGGATTTCGGCCATGACGATCACCCGCCCCAGGCCGAGAACGCTCGGGCGGGAAGCCAGGTAGAAGGTGCCGGCCAGTGCCCCGCAGCCGGCGGCGCTCATGAGAAAGCCGAAGGTGTGCGCATCCCCGTGCAGGATCTCCTTGGCGAAAATGGGCACCAGCACCGCATAGGGCATCCCCATGAGGCTGACCTGCGCGATGAGCAGCAGGATACTGCGAATGGGTCCGAAGCCGAAGGCGTAGCGGAAGCCGTCCCGAAGCTCGTGCAGGAGATGGCGCCTGGCGGGATGTCGCTGCCGCGGCGTGAGCCGCATGGCGACAAGCGCGGCAATAACCGCCAGATAACTCAGGCTGTTCAGGAGAAAGCAGATCCCCTCCCCCACTGCCGCCACCAGGATGCCGGCGACGGCAGGACCGATGAGCCGCGCGACATTGACCATGGAAGAGTTGAGGGCGATGGCGTTGCCCAAGTCCTGCCGGCGCTCGACCATCTCGACCACAAAGGACTGCCGGATGGGGATGTCCGCCGCATTGGCGATACCCAGGAGCAGGCTCAACACCAGGATATGCCACACCTGGACGATCCCTGTCAGGACCACGACGGCAAGCAGGGTCGCCTGCAGCATGGCCAGGGTCTGGGTGGCGAGCAGCAGCCGCCGGCGATCCCAGCGGTCGGCGAGGACGCCGGCAAAGGGGGAGACGAAAAGGGTGGGAATCTGGCTGGTGAAGCCGACGGTACCGAGAAGCAGGGCGGAGCCGGTGAGGCGATAGACAAGCCAGCTCATGGCCACCTGCTGCATCCAGGTGCCGACCAGGGAAACCCCCTGTCCGGCCACGAACAGGCGATAGTTCCTGGAGCGGAGCGCGCGCACGAACCTGGGGGAAGAGAGTGCTTTCACGGCGTCTGCCACGGCAGCCAGGCCTGCCGGCCGAGCGGCCTGAACGGAAAAACCCGCTTCCTTTCCGGCAAGCGGGTTTTTCCAGTATGCGCATCATGCGGATTTTCAAGTGGTGCCGGAGGTCGGAGTCGAACCGACATGGAGTTGCCCCCGCCGGATTTTGAGTCCGGTGCGTCTACCAATTTCACCACTCCGGCATATCGCTCGCTGGCCGGCCGCTCGCCTCTTCGCGCCGCCGGCAACGCCGCCACTATAGAAATCTTGCCCCTGGCTGTCAAGAAAAAGCCCGCCCCCTACCGGCCGGCAGTCAGGTACACCTTCTGGAAACGATAGAAATAGCCAAAACCCGACCAGACGGTGAGGGCCGCCGAGACATAGAGAATGACCAACCCGATTTCGTGCAGAAAGGGGAGGGGCAGCACGCCCAGCGGGAAGATCAAGACGCAGAGCGCCACGTACTGGGAGACGCTCTTGACCTTGCCGGCGGAACTGGCCGCCACCACGATGCCGGCCGAGGCCGCCACCCCGCGGAATCCGGTGATGACCAGCTCCCGGGCCAGGATGACAAAGGCGACCCAGGCCGGTACCCGCTCCATGGGGATGAGCATGATGAGGGCCACCGCCACCATCACCTTGTCGGCCACCGGGTCCATCAGTTTGCCGAGCACGGTTTCGATCTGGTGTTTGCGGGCATAGTAGCCGTCGGCCAGATCGGTAAGCGCCCCGGAAAGAAAGAGCCAGAAGGCCACGAGGCCCATGGCCGTGCTCGCCTCCGGCCGCAGGCAGTAGAGCAGAAAGGGCACGATGGCGAAGCGGTAGGCCGTGAGCAGGTTGGGCAGGTTGATCAGGTGGCGGTGCGGCATGGCTAATTCGCGGCCAGATGCCAGGAGCGGCCGGAGGGGGCCGCCGCGCTCAGCTTCCGGTAGTGGAGCAGAACCGAACGGACGTAGCGCTGGGTCTCCTCGTAGTTGGGGATGCCGCCGCAACGCTCCACCGCCCCTGGGCCGGCATTGTAGGCGGCGATGGTCAGCGGCAGGTTGTAGTTGAAGCGGCCCAGGAGCTGTTTGAGATAGCAGGCGCCACCCATGATGTTCTCCCGCGGGTCGAAGAGGTTATAGACGTTCATCTCCGCCGCGGTCGCCGGCATGAGCTGCATCAGCCCCCTGGCCCCCTTCTCGGAGACCGCCAGGTGGTCGTAGTTCGACTCCACCTTGATCACCGCCCTGATGAGGTGCGGATCGAGGTCGTAGCGGCTGGCCGCGGCCTGCACATGGTGTTCGAAATCCGCCGGGTTGCCCGGCTTGATGCTCGACCGCTGCCCGCCCCGGCTGACCCGGAAGATCATGGGGTGGTAGGGCGCGCCCACCGGGATGTTGGTGTAGAAGACCCTGCCGCGGCCATCCTTGTAGGTGAAGATCTCCGCCCGGCTGTCGGCGGGAGCCGCAAGCCACAGAGCCACCCCAAGGATGCACACGACGGCGCGCCGCATAGTCTTACCCGGTAACCCGCTTCTCCCAGTCGGCCAGGAACTGCTTCATCCCGAGATCGGTGAGCGGGTGCTTGGCCAGCTGGGCAATGACCTTGAAGGGGATGGTGGCGATGTGCGCGCCGATCAGGGCCGACTCCACCACGTGCATGGGGTGGCGGACGCTGGCCACGATGATCTCGGTGGCATAGCCGTAGTTGTCGTAGATGGTGAGCACGTCCTGGACGAGGTCCATGCCGTTCTGGGAGATGTCGTCGAGCCGGCCCACAAAGGGGCTCACGAAGCTGGCTCCGGCCTTGGCGGCCAGCAGGGCCTGGGAGGCGGAGAAGACCAGGGTGACGTTGGTCTTGATCCCTTCCTGGGCCAGGGCGCGCACCGCCTTCAGCCCCTCGGTGATCATGGGGATCTTGATGACGATGTTGGGGTGGATGGCGGCGAGCTTCCTGCCCTCGGCCACCATGCCGTCGGCGTCCAGCGCGATCACCTCGGCGCTGATCGGGCCGTCCACCACCTCGACGATCTCCGCAAGGATCTGCTCGAAGGGCTTGGACTCCTTGGCGATGAGCGAGGGGTTGGTGGTGACGCCGTCCACCATGCCCATGGCCACAGCCTGTTTGATCTCCTCAATGTTGGCGGTATCGATGAAAAACTTCATGCCTTCTCTCCTTGATGCGCGCGAAAGGCCTCGCGACAGTGTTCGCTGCAGAAATAAAACGATTCCTTGCCCCGGCGGAGGACCAGCGCCTGCCCCTTGGGGATATAGGCGCGGCAGACCGGATCCTCGACCAGCACGTCATGGTACGTCGGCGGACTGGCCGCCGGCTGCTCCCGCTGCGCCGGCCGGCGCCGGTCCGCGGTGAGCAGGCGGTACAGGATATAGAGCAGCAGCAGGAGGATGACAACCCTCATGGGATGCATGGGTCACCCCCGCTTTGCCATTCGTTCCGTTCCACCAGCTGCCCGGCCTCCTGGGCCGTCCGGCAGAGTTCCCGCACCGTGCGCTCCAACCGTGGCACCACCAAATCCGGTGCCAGCTCATTGAGCGGCGCCAGCACGAAGAGGCGGTTGCCCAGCTCCGGGTGGGGCAGGGTGCAGGAGGGCTCCGCGCTTTCCACCGCATCGTAGAGCAAGAGGTCCAGGTCCACCGTGCGGTCGCGCCCGGCTGCCCGGTCACGCCCTAATTCTATCTCAATCCCCAGGAGCACGCCAAGCAATTTATCCGGCGCAAGCTCCGTGGCAACGCGGCCCACGGCGTTGGTGAACCATTGCGCGCTTTCCATCCCTACGGGTGCGGTGCGATACGGCCGGGAGAGGGCGCCAAGCACCACACCCGGCTCCCTGCCCAGCCGCTGCCAGGCGGCCAGCAGGTTGGCCTGGCCGTCGCCCAGGTTGGAACCGAGCCCGACAAAGGCCTCAGCCATGGGCCACCACCGGATTCGCAAGCGTCACGGTGTCGTCGGTGAAGGCCAACCCTGCGCAGGGCGCGCCGGCCCAAAGGCGGATCGTCTCTCCCGCCAGCACGCCGTAACGGCTCTGGCCGCCGCAACGGCAGCGGACAACGCGCATCCCGGCCTAGAGATCCTGGAGGCCCAGGACGTCGAACATGGTGTAGAAGCCGCCGGGCTGGTTGGCCACCCAGGCCGCGGCAATGGCCGCGCCACGGGCAAAGTTGTCGCGGTTGTGGGCCCGGTGGGTCAGTTCAAGCCGCTCGCCCGGACCGGCGAAATAGACGGTGTGCTCGCCCACGATGTCGCCCGCGCGTACGGTCTGGATGCCGATCTCCTTGTCGGTGCGCTCGCCGATGATGCCGTGGCGGCTATAGACCCCCACCTCGTCGAGGTTGCGGCTCACGCCCTCGGCCACCATCTCGCCCAGCTTGAGCGCCGTGCCGCTGGGGGCGTCCTTCTTCATCCGATGGTGCGCCTCGACGATTTCGATGTCGTAGCCGTCACCGAGGATGGAGGCCACCTTCTTGGCGATCTTGAAGAGGACATTGACGCCGATGGCCATGTTGGGCGACTGCACGCAGCGGAAGCCGCCGGCAGCGAGTTTTTTCAGTTCCGCGAGGTTCTCGGCGGAGAGGCCGGTGGTGCCGATGACCATGCCCTTGTTCGCCTTGGCCGCCTTGCGGGCCAGGGCCATGGTCGCCTCGTGGAAGGTGAAGTCGATGACCACATCGCCTTTGTCCGCCACCTCCTCGAAACTCCCGGCTATGGCGACACCGATGGTGCCGATGCCGGCGCTCTCGCCGAGATCCTTGCCCACCTCCGGGCTGTCGGCCCGCTCGAAGCCGGCCACCAGTTTCAGTTCCGGATTCTGGCTCACCATATAACAGATGCGCCGCCCCATGCGGCCTGCCGCGCCGGCAACAATAACCCTGGTCATGATCTTCTCCTTTATGAACAAAAAGCATCCACGCAAAGACGCAGAGGCGCAAAGATGCTCTCTTTCAATACCTTCTCTGCGACGTTGCGTCTTTGCGTTCCCGATTTTTCTTACAGCAGGCCGCTGGCGGCCAGCACCGCCTTCAGTTTCTCCACGTTGGCGTCGCTCATCTTGTAGAGCGGCAGGCGCGGGGCGCTGTTCCTGATCTTGCCCATGAGGCCGAGCGCGGTCTTGGCCGGGGTGGGGTTGGTCTCGATGAACATGGCGCCCATGAGCGGGAAAAGCTTGTAGTGCAGCTTGCGCGCCTTGGCAAAGTCACCGGCCAGGGCCGCATCCATCATCTGGGCCATGCCCTTGGGGTCCACGTTGGAGGTAACCGAGATCACCCCGGTGCCGCCGATGGCCACGGTGGCCATGGAGGTGAAGTCGTCGCCGGACATCACCGCGAAGTTCTTGGGACAGAGGCGGATCACCTGGCTGATCTGGTTCAGGTCCGCGGTGGCCTCCTTGACGCCGACGATGTTCTTGATCCTGGCGCAGCGGGCCACGGTCTCGGGCAGCATGTTGACGCTGGTGCGGCTCGGCACGTTGTAGAGGATGATGGGGATGTTCACCGCCTCGGCCACGGCCTTGAAGTGCTGGTAGAGCCCCTCCTGGGTCGGCTTGTTGTAGTAGGGGGTGATCATCAGGGCGCCGTCCGCCCCCGCCTTCTTGGCGTGGCGGGTCAGCTCGATGGACTCGTCGGTGGAGTTCGAGCCGGTGCCGGCTAAGACCGGAACGCGGCCCTTGACCGTCTTGATGGTCAGCTCCACCACCCGGTGGTGCTCCTCGTGGCTCAAGGTGGCGGACTCGCCGGTGGTGCCGCAGGGCACGATGCCGTGGGTGCCGTTCTTGACCTGGAACTCGATGAGATCCTTCAATCCCTTTTCGTCCAGCTTGCCCTCCTTGGTAAAGGGCGTGACAATGGCCACAAAGGCGCCGCGAAACTTGCTCATGATCTTCCTCCTGCTCGGTTGCTCAATAGAAATCGCTTAACGGACACTGTCCGCTTCCATGCGTCGCAAGGCCTCGGGGTGGAGCTGGCCCTCGTAGATGAAGTTGGCAGGCCCTTCGAGAAAGACCGCCTCCGCCGCCTCGCCAGTCAAACGGTAATGGATGACGAGTTCCTCGCGGCCCGAGGTGGTCACCGCCACCGGCGGCTCGACCTTGCCGAGCAGGCCGGCAATGATGGCGCTGGCCACGGCGCCGGTGCCGCAGGCAAGGGTCTCGCCCTCCACCCCGCGCTCGTACGTGCGCACCGAGAGGCGGTTGCCGCCCAGATGCTCAACAAAGTTGACGTTGGTGCCGGCAGGGGCGAAGTGGTCGTGGAAGCGGATGATCCGGCCCCATTCGAAGACCGGCGCCTGGGCGTTCTCTTCCATGAAGAGCACCGCGTGGGGCACGCCGGTGTTGAGGCTGTGCACCGTGCGCGGCTGGCCGTCCACCACCAGGGACTCGTGCAGCCTCGGATTGTGGGGCGGGGTCATCCTGATCTTCACCGCATGGTCCACCACC
>JBFLYY010000006.1:0-12870 GCA_040756495.1 Thermodesulfobacteriota bacterium
AGGCGTCGATGTAGAAGTAATAGTAGCGCTCGCGCTTGTTGCGGATCCGCACCTTGCCGCCCCAGCTCTCGAAGATGCCGAAGGTGTCGGCCGGGGTGATCTCCCAGTCGATGGCGAGCGGTTCCTGACCGCCAAGCCCCAGTTGTTCACACAATCCCATAGATGCTCCTCTGCGGTTGTGGTTGGTTGGTGCTGCTGCTTTCAGGGTACTCTATGCATCATCCCGAACAAGGCAAATTTTTTCCAATGGCTGCTCCGCGACCTAAACTCAATGGATCTGAGAAATATCTTCCGTGAGTTGGCAGACCAAGATCGTCAGCAAATTACGAAAGTTATCATTTTTTGCTAACCCATGCATATTTGGTTATATTCACGAAAAGAATATGAAGTTTCAAACTTCAATATTATCCAAATAATCCAACCAGTTCCTTCTCCCACTCACTCGCTGCCCCTCTTGGCCGACTTAAAGCAATGCCCTCAATTCCGGGGATGGACTTTCTCCCTGGTCGCACGGTATGCTGATGCCAGCACCCAACCATCATGGCAAGGAGCAGATCCGTGCGCCCGACAGCAGCGGAGGCGGCGAAATCACCGCCTGATTCAACAACGGCATTCAAAACCTCGGCCGGCTGCCCCTTGCCCATGGGCGTCACCCGCCGGGCGGATGGCCACAACTTCGCCATCTTCGCCCGCCACGCCAAACAGGTGTGGCTGGTCTTCTTCCGCTCCGGGGTCGAGGAGCCGGTGGCGGAGTTGACGTTTGACCCCAAGGTCAACAAGACCGGCGACGTCTGGCACATCCTGATCCACAACTTCGACCCGAATCTGCGTTACGGCTACCGCATGGCCGGCCCCTGCGACCCGCACGGCAGCGGCCACTGGTACCAGCCGGACAAGCTCCTCCTCGACCCCTATGCCAAGGCGCTCACCGGCGGCTCGGAATGGGGTATGCCCTACTGCCGCACCGGCCTCTGCGGGCCGCTCTCCACCTTCCAGCGCCGCTGCCTGCACGTGGAAAACGATTTCGACTGGGAGGGGGACCGGCCCTTGAACCGCCCGCTCAAGGACACGGTGATCTACGAACTGCACGTGCGCGGCTTCACCCGCCACAAGAGCGCCAAGGTGGACCACCCCGGCACCTACCGGGGCGTCATCGAAAAGATCCCCTACCTCAAGGAGCTGGGGATCACGGCGGTGGAACTCCTGCCGGTGGCGGAGTTCAACGAGCACGAGTCCACCTTCCGCAACCCGAAAAGCAACGAGCTGCTGCTCAACTTCTGGGGCTACAGCCCGCTCGCCTTCTGCGCGCCCAAGGCGGCCTACGCGGTCAACGGCCGCAACGGCCAGCAGGTGCGGGAATTCAAGGAGATGGTCAAGGCGCTCCACCAGGCGGGGATCGAGGTGATCCTCGACGTGGTCTTCAACCACACCGCCGAGGGCGGGGCCAACGGGCCGACCATCAGCTTCCGCGGCATCGACAACACCATCTACTACCTGCTCGACGAAAAGAGCCGCGACTACCTCAACTTCTCGGGCTGCGGCAACACGGTGAACTGCAACCACCCGTGGGTGCGCCACTTCATCATGGACTGTCTGCGCTACTGGGTGGTGGAGATGCACGTGGACGGCTTCCGTTTCGACCTCGCCTCCATCCTCGGCCGCGGCCCCAGGGGCGAGGTGCTGCCGAACCCGCCCATGGTGGAGAAGATCGCCGAGGATCCGATCCTCGCCCACACGAAAATCATCGCCGAGGCGTGGGATGCCGCCGGGCTCTACCAGGTGGGCTCCTTCTCCTCCCACTTCCGCTGGGCCGAGTGGAACGGCCGCTTCCGCGACGACCTGCGCGCCTTCCTCTGCGGCCACGAGGGCACGGTGGCGCAGCTCGCCACCCGCATCGCCGGCAGCGCCGACCTCTACCAGCAGAGCCGCCACCCCTACAGTTCCATCAACTTCCTCACCAGCCACGACGGCTTCACCCTCTACGACCTCATGAGCTACAACGAGAAGCACAACGAGGCGAACGGCGAGCGCAACCGCGACGGCTGCAACCACAACATCAGTTGGAACAGCGGCGCCGAGGGGGAGACGAAAAACCCGGCGATCAACGCCCTGCGGCTGCGGCGCATCCGCACCGCCGCGGTGCTCCTGATGCTCTCCCAGGGCGTGCCGATGTTCGTGGCCGGCGACGAATTCGGCCGCACCCAGCACGGCAACAACAATGCCTGGTGCCAGGACAACGAGACCGGCTGGGTCGATTGGCGGCTCGCCAGCAAGAACCGCGACCTGCTCCGCTTCTTTCGGCTGCTCATCGCCCTGCGCCAGCATCATGCCGCCTTCCGGCGCCGCTCCTTCTTCCCGCCGCCCGGCGCCGACAACCGGGAGGAGATCTTCTGGCAGTCCACCGAGCCGGGCCGGCCGGACTGGTCGCCCGCGGCCAAGACCCTGGCCTTTCATCTCGCCGGCTCCATGGCCGAGCCGCCGGACCACGATTTCGTGGTGCTCCTCAACAGCCACCCGGAGACCCGCATCTTCCAGACCCCGACTCCGCCCAGGGGCACGCGCTGGCACTGCCTGATCGACACCGCCGCCGCCCCGCCCCGCGACATCGTGCCGGAGCACGAGAGCCGCCCGCTCGCTGCCGCCACCGTCGCGGTGGCCGCCTTTGGCGCCGTGGTCCTCGTGGCCCGCTGAGTTCCTCGCCATGACTCGCCAATCCCTCGTCCTCCTCGGCGACTCGCTGATCGCGTTCGGCGACTGGCAACACCACTTTCCCGGCTATGGCATCGTCAACCTCGGCCTGGCGGGCGAGACGGTGCGGGAACTGCGCGCGCGGCTCGACACCCTCGACGGCCGGCTTACCGATCCGGCCTGCCTCGTGGTCATGGTCGGCACCAACAACGTGGCCATGGAGGAGTATGGCTTCCTTGCTGACTACCGCGCCATCGTCGCCACCCTGCGCCACCGCCACCCAACGGCCGTCCTCCTCGTCAACAGCCTGCTGCCCATCCGGCTGCCGCGGCTCGCCCCCGACACCGTCCCCCGCCTCAACGAACGGCTCCGGGAGTTGGCCGCCGAACTGGGAGCCGGCTACGTGGACGGGCACGGCGCCTTTCTCGCCTCTCCCGCCGCCCCCCTCCTCAGCGACGACGGCGTCCACCCGAACGACCGGGGTTATCGGGTCTGGGCCGCGGCCAAGGCCGCACTCCTGCCGCCTGCCTGAGCCCTCCTTCCCTCCCTCTTTTTCTCCACATTTTTCGTGCATAGCCAGACAAATTTGTTATAGTGCCTCCCGGATACCATCCGGGAATGTTACCAAAATGAAAAAAACAACCCCTGCCCCCTCTGCCGGCCGCGAACTCGCCGATCTCACCTGCCTTTACGAGATCACCAAGGTACTGGCCTCCACCACCGAACTGCGCTCCAGCCTGGAGACGATCATGGCGATCCTCTCCACCAGCAAGGGCTTGAACAACGGGGCCGTGACCATCATCAACCCCCTCACCGGCCAGATCGAGACCGAGGTGGCCTACGGCCTCACCGCCGAGGCGCGGCGCCGCGGCACCTACAAGCTCGGCGAAGGCATCACCGGCCGCGTGGTGGCCAGCGGCGCTCCCATCGTGGTGCCGCAGATCAGCAAGGAGCCCCTCTTCCTGAACCGCACCAAGGCGCGCGGCGAGTCGGACAAGAAGGGACTCTCCTTCATCTGCGTGCCGATCAAGCAGGGCCAGGAGACCATCGGAGCCCTGAGCGCGGACTGCCAGTACCGCGAAGGCATGAACTTCGAGCAGGAACTGCTCTTCCTCACCGTGCTCTCCGGCCTCATCGCCCAGACCGTCACCCGCATCCAGGCGGTGAACGAGGAGCGCAACCGGCTGGAGCAGGAGAACATCCAGCTGCGGCGGGAACTCTCGGAGAAATACCGGGTGAGCCACGTCGTCGGCAATTCGAGCCGGATGCAGGAGGTCTTCGAGATGGTCCACCGGGTGGCGGACTCGAACGCCACCATCCTGCTGCGCGGCGAATCGGGCACCGGCAAGACCATGGTGGCCAAGGCGATCCACCACAACAGCAAGCGCCAGAACAAACCCTTTGTGGCCGTGAACTGTTCGGCCCTGCCGGAGACGCTGCTGGAGTCCGAACTCTTCGGCCACGAGAAGGGGGCCTTCACCGGGGCGCACGAGGCCAAGAAGGGGCGCTTCGAGCTGGCCGAGGGCGGCACCCTCTTTCTCGACGAGATCGGCGAACTCTCCCCGACGGTGCAGGTGAAGCTCCTGAACGTGGTCCAGGATCGCGAATTTCAGCGGGTGGGCGGCACCAGGCCGATCAAATGCGACGTGCGACTCGTCACCGCCACCAACAAGGATCTCGAAAAGGCGGTGCAGGAGGGCAGCTTCCGCGAGGATCTCTACTACCGCCTCAACGTCTTCCCCGTCTACCTGCCGCCCTTGCGGGAGCGGCGCACCGACATCCTGTTGCTCGCCGAATACTTCCTCCAGAAATACAACGAGGAGAACGGCAAGAACATCCGCCGCATCTCCACCCCGGCCATCGATTTGCTGGTCCAGTACCACTGGCCGGGCAACGTCCGCGAACTGCAGAACTGCATCGAACGGGCCGTGCTCATCTGCGACGAGGAGGCGATCAAGAGCTTCCATCTGCCGCCGACGCTCCAGACCGCCGAGTCGGTGAGCGACCGCAATCCCCTCTCCTTCACCGCCGCGGTGGAGAACTTCGAGAAGGAACTCATCATCGAGAGCCTCAAGAAGACCAAGGGCAACCAGACCAAGGCAGCCCAGATCCTCGACACGAGCCTCCGAATCATCAACTACAAGATCAACAAGTACGGCATCGACACCCGCAAGTTCAAGCTCGCCGGGGCGTAAAGCCATGAAGCTCCTGCTCCACGTCTGCTGCGGCCCCTGCACCCTCTCCCCCCTCACGCTCCTCCGCGCCGAGGGACTCGATCCCACCGGCTTCTTCTACAACCCCAACGTCCACCCCTTTCAGGAGTTTCAGCGGCGGCTTGCCGCCCTCGACGCCCTCTGCGCAGCCATGGATTTTTCCGTGGAAACCGTGCGGGAATACGGCCTGAGGGAATATCTGCGCCAGGTGGTCTTCCACGAAGAGGAACGCTGCCTCGTCTGCTACGAGATGCGTCTTGCCGCCACCGCGGCCCACGCCAGGGAGGTCGGGGCCGAGGCCTTCACCACCACCCTCCTCTACAGCCGCTACCAGAAGCACGAGGCGATCCGGTCCATCGGCGAGCGGATCGGCAAAGAGAGCGGGGTGCCTTTTTATTACCGGGATTTTCGCGAAGGGTGGCAGGAGGGCATCGAGCAGAGCAAGGCCATGGGCCTCTACCGCCAGCCCTACTGCGGCTGCATCTACAGCGAACAGGAACGCTACGACAAGGCAAGCCGCCGGCAAGGATAACCGGGGGCAAGGCGCGGCTACGCTCTCAACGCCTCGCGCACGATGGCGTCCACATGGATCGCTGTCGTGTTGAGAAAGGGAATGCCGAAGGCATCCCGATCGAGGATCAGCGGCAGTTCGGTACAGCCGAGGATCAGGGAATCAATGCCATCGCGCCGGATCATCTTTTCGACGATGCCCAGCAGTTCCTGCCGCGTCGAATCCTTGATGATCCCCAGCTCGATCTCGGTAAAGAGCCGCTGGTGGATGAGTTCTCGCTCTTCGGGCGAGGGAACGGCCAGCGACATCCCGCGTGCGCGGAACGGCCGCTGGTAAAAATCCGCCGCCATGGTGAACCCGGTTCCCAGCAGGCCAAGCCGCCGCACCCCCCTCCGTTCGGCCTCCCGGCAGGTTGCCTCCACGATGCTCAGCATTGGCAGGGGCGAACGCCTCGCCACCTCGTCAAACACGACGTGGGGCGTGTTGGAGGCAATCACCGCGAAGTCCGCCCCGGCGCGCTGGAGCGCCGCCAGCCTGACCAGCAGCCACTCCACCAGCGCCGCCAGATTCCTGGCCTCCAGAATCTCGAGCACCTCCGCCAGGTCCGCGCTGTAGAGGACGATTTCCGGGGCGTGGAGCCCGCCGGTACGGCTCCGGCAGGCGCCGATAATGCCCCGGTAATAGTCGAGGGTTGACTCCGGCCCAATGCCGCCGACAATGCCGATCTTTTGCATCGGGTGCCCTCCTGTTCCTCATACCCCCAATAAAAAAGCCGCCGGCAGAGAGAGCCGACGGCCGACAGACCAGTGCAAACGGGCCGGCTAGCGGCCGTCCGGCACGCTGCCGCCCCCCGGCGCGGCACCGCCGCCAGGGGTACCAAAGGAGGCGAGGAAGGTCTTCCAGCTGGGCAGCGAGATGTCCGGTATCCAGTCGCGCCAGGTGCGGGTCGGCGGCTTGCCGGCCTTGATGGCGTTGAGCAGCGCCAGCCCCTTGGGGGCGATGGTGCTGTCGGGGTAGTTGGCGAGCAGGTAGTTGAGGCGGCCCTCGGCCTGGGCAAGCTCGCCGGTCTTCAGGTAGAAGGCGGCCACGTACATCTCGTGGTTGGCGAGGAAATCGCGCGCCGCGAGCAGCCGGGCCCTGGCCTCCGGCGCGTAGGGCGACTGGGGAAAGGCCTGCAACTGCCGGGTGAACATGGCCACCGCGCTCAGGGCGCTGCCGGGATCGCGATCGATGGTGTCGATCTTCTCGTAGTGGCACATCCCCTTCTGGAACAGGACGTAGGGCATGGCCTCGTTGGTGGGGTGGTTGTTCTCGAACTCCTCGTAAAGCACCAGCGCCTCGTCGTACTTCTTCATGTAGAACTTGGCGTCGGCGGCCTTGAGTTCGGCCAGCAGTCCCACGGCACTAAAGGGATAGCGGTCCTTGATCTCCTCGAAATGCTTCAGGGCCTCGGCGTACTTGCCGTGGTTGAAGGCATCCATCGCCTGCATGGCCAAGCCTTCCGGCGTGTCCGGCGCGGAGGCCCCGCCGCCGAAACCGAAGAACTCCAGGGTCGCATCCAGGGTAGCGCAGCCGCCGAGGCCTGCAGCCAACAGACTGGCCAGCAGCAGGGTCATGAGACGCCTGGCAACACGGCGCGGGCAGGAATGGCCTTCTCGCGTTTCGATCATCCTCTTCTCATCGTGCGCTGTCCCCTGGGCAGGGGGTCCATCGGCAAGGCGGGTCGCCCGCATACCCGCTCATAGTTACCGGAGTGGCCACGGAAACTCAAGACAAAAAAAGGCCGGCATGATGCCGGCCCGAAGCAACAACGTCCGAAGAGAAAAAGCTCAGAGCGCCTTCTGGATCATGGCCACCAACTGGGATTTGCCCACCGCGCCGGTGACCTGCTCGACCACCTTGCCGCCCTTGAGCAGGATCAGGGTGGGAATGGCGCGGATGCCATACTTGCCCGGGGTGGCGGGATTGTCGTCCACGTTCATCTTGCAGACCTTGATCTTGCCGTCGAAATCGGCGGCCAGTTCGTCGATCACCGGGCCGAGGGCCTTGCAGGGCCCGCACCAGGGCGCCCAGAAATCGACCAGCACCGGCATGTCGGCCTGGAGAGCCTGCGCCTCGAACGCGGCGTCGGAAAGTTGCACCACCTTATCGCTTGCCATATGCATACTCCTTGCTGTCAATGATGAGGAAAGAGGTTATTGCGTAAGTGTGCTGCCATTTTACCGTCCACCCCCCGTCATGACAAGCAAAAACTGGCGCCACTCCTGCGTTGCCGCGCCCGGCAGCCGCCTAACCAGAGCCACTCTTGACAAGGGCGAAAGAGTCACAGTAGAGTGGAGCCATGCATACGCCCACCTGCCCATTCTGCCACGCGGCGCTCGACCGGACGACCTCGGCCTGCCCCTCCTGCCGGCAGGAACTCCCTGCCGCGCCACCGGCCGGCAAATGCCGTTCCGGCTGGCTTGTCGGCCTGGCCCTGGCCGCGGTGATGGCCGCGACCACCGCCGTGCTGGTGCGCGGCTTTCTCAACGAACGGCGCTACTGGCTCGAATAGGCTTCCGTTGCAGGATCAGGCGTTCACTTCGCCGCTTCGCTGCTGCCGGCCTTCGCGTTCCCCCTCTGAAAAACGGAACTACCTCTTCCTGCCCACCAGCACCACGAATCCCGCCTCCTGGAGAGCCCCGGCCCGCGAGGTCTCCGGACCCAACTCGCTCCCCGGCGGCTGCAACAGGGTGCAGCGCCGCTCCACCACCGCGAAGCCCGCCTCGCCGAGCAGCCTTTCCGCCTCGCCCGTCTCGTAAAAACGGGCATGACGGTAAAAGGGGTGATCCGCCGTCCTCTTGGCATTGAGCGCCTGGCCCCAGGGACTTGCCGCCGGCACCAGCCCGAGCACCAGATGGCCGCCCGGCCCGAGCACCCGATGGCACTCAGCCAGCACCGCCGCAGGTTCCGCGAGAAAGCAGAGGGTGAAGAGCAGGTAGAGACCGGCGAAGGCACCGCTCCGATAGGGGAGCTGTTCGCCGACCCCCTGGCTCACCAGTACCCCGCGCTTCCTGGCCAGAGACAACGGCGCCCAGGCCGGATCGAGCCCGAACCGCGTCCCCAGGGCGGCGGCAAAGCGGCCCGGCCCCACTCCGATCTCGAGGGCCGGCCGGGCAATGGGGGTGGCGAGTTCCCGCAGGGCGCCCAGCTCGATGGCAAAAAGGGGACTCCCCTCGTACCATCGGTCGTACTCCGTGGCCCGCTCGTCGAAGACCGCTGCCCGCGGCCGCCAGTCCATCGTTGTCATCGTCCGCTCCTCCGTCGCTGCCATAAGGGTGGCGTCCCGCGCCAGGAATGGGTATGCTACCCTCACCGTCTCTGTGATACCCCATAGTACGGCACAGGGCAACCGCCTCGTCAACCCGCACCCGAAGGACGCACCCGCCATGGCCGCCTCTCCGGACTCCCGCTTCTACCAGTCGCTTGCCGACCCGGCGGAATTCACCCTCACCTTCGAACTGGTACCCAGCCGGGGCGGCCGCAGCAAGGAACACGCCCGCACCCTGGAGCTGGCGCGCCACGCCGCGGCGGACCACAGACTCCAGGCAGTGAGCATCACCGAGAACGCCGGCGGCCACGCGGCCCTCTCCCCCGAGGTGCTGGGGCTTGAGATCCGCGAGATGGGCCTTGAGGTCATTGCCCACTTCTCCTGCAAGGACAAGAACCGCAACCAGATGGAGAGCCAGCTCTTTGCCTGGGACCGCCTGGGCTTGCGCGATCTGCTGGTCATCACCGGCGACTACCCCAAGGAAGGCTACCGTGGCTTCCCCAAACCGGTCTTCGACCTCGACGCGGTCCATGCCCTCGACCTCATCAGCCGCATGAACGAAGGCCGCTTCTCGGCCGACGACCCGCTGCGCCAGCGCGCCCCCATCCACCCCACCGGCTTCGTCAAGGGGGTGGCCCTCTCGCCCTTCAAGCGGCTGGAGGCGGAATTGACGATGCAGTACGTCAAGCTCCACCGCAAGGTGGCGGCTGGCGCCGATTTCATCATCACCCAGGTCGGGTACGACGCCCGCAAATTCGAGGAGGTGCTTCTCTACCTGCGCCATGCCGGCCTCAAGCTGCCGGTGCTGGGCAACGTCTTCATCCCCAACCTTACGGTGGCGGGCCTGATGCACCAGGGGAAGATCCCGGGCTGCGTCATCACCGACGGGCTGTACGAGATGATCCGCAAGGAGGCAAGCGGACCGGACAAGGGCAGGAAGGCGCGGCTCACGCGAGCCGCCCAGTTGCTGGCGGTGCTCAAGGGTCTCGGCTACAGCGGGGCGCACATCGGCGGCCCAGGCCTGAGCTACCCGGACATCGAATTCGTCCTCGACGAGGCGGAACGACTGGCGCCGGAGTGGCGCCTGCTCATCCCGGAACTCTCCTTCTGGCACCGCGACGGCTGGTACTACTTCGAAAAAGACCACGAGACCGGGCTCAACCGGCCAACGCCATCAGCCAGCATTGCCAGGGGCGGCGAACAGACCGCCTACCGGCTGGCCCGAGCCATGCACAACCTCGCCTTCACGCCCACCGGGCCGCTCTACCAGCCGATGAAGAAACTCTGCCTCGCCCTGGCCGACGGCCCCCTGGCCCGCTTTCTCGACCACAGCGAACACGTGCTCAAATTCCTGATGTTCGGCTGCCAGCACTGCGGCGACTGCACCCTGGCGGAACTCGCCTTTGCCTGCCCCCAGTCGGGCTGCGCCAAGTACCTGCTGAACGGGGCGTGCGGCGGCAGCCGCGACGGCTGGTGCGAGGTCTACCCCGGCCGCAGGCGCTGCCTCTATGTCCGCATCTACGAACGGCTTCGGGAACATGGCGGAGTGGATGGCCTGAAGCAGGGAGTGGTGCCGCCCCGCAACTGGGCCCTCAACAACTCCTCCTCCTGGGTCAACTTTTTCAAGGGAGTCGATCACACCGGCAGGCCGGAATAGCGGTAGGCGCAGGTCACCTGCGCGAGCCGCTCGGCCATCTCCAGCACGTCGATCACCATGCAGGGGAACTCCATGGCCACGAGCCGTTCCGGGATGGGAAGGCCGAGGAAGAGCATGGCATCGAGGTCGATCCCGATCAGGAGCGCCTCGTCGGTGAGCATCACACCGCCGATGCAATAGTAGGTCTCCCCGCCACCCCGCCCCTTCTCGACAAAGAACGGATAACGGGCCCGGCCGCCGCGGGCCGCCGCCAGGACCAGCTCGGGATCGCCGGGATCGACGACGCTGGGCAGCAGAATGTAGTGCTGGAAGGGACGGGCCGGGCAACTCCGGCCGCGACGCACGATCCGGCGCATCGCCTCCAGGTCGGCCACCGGCCGGTCGGCCAGGTAGAGATTCCAGCCGCGCTGGGTCAAAGATTCGGCCAGCTGGTGGCCGATGCCGCTCTGAGCCTGAACCGCTGCGGCCTGGCGGTTTCGTGCGGAAAAGACGGCGAGTTCCATACCAACCCTCCCTTCCCCCTCGGGCGAACGCCTTTGCCTTTGTCTTTCTTTTCGGCGCGGCAGCACCCGGCGATGAACGGAAAAAAATATTTCCGTGGCCGGCAAAAGGGGGTATAGTTTTGCCTTTTTCGCAGGGAAAAAACGGCCGGTCAGGGGGTTAGCCCTCATGCCCGCCGGCAACCTCTGGCAAGGAATCTGCGGCTATGCACCACATCGGAACCCCGGACCGGCCTCGGGAGGAATGCGGCGTCTGCGGCATCTACGGCCATGAAGACGCGGCAAAACTCACCTACTTCGGCCTCTATGCCCTCCAGCACCGCGGCCAGGAATCCGCCGGCATCATCACCACCGACGGCAGCAACGTCAGACAGCACAAGGGCATGGGGCTCGTCTCGGAGGTCTTCAGCGAAAAGAGCCTGAAATCGCTCACCGGCCACATCTCCGTGGGCCACGTGCGCTACTCCACCACCGGCGCCTCCAACATCGTCAACGCCCAGCCCTTTGTCGCCACCCACCAGGGCTGCACCCTGGCCGTGGCCCACAACGGCAACCTGGTCAACATCCGCACCCTGCGCGACGAACTGGAAAAGAAGGGCTCCATCTTCCAGTCCACCATGGACAGCGAGGTGGTGGTCCATCTCCTGGCCCGTTGCGCCGCCATGGGGCTTGAGGCGGCGGTTCTCGACACCTTCCGCCAGATCAAGGGCGCCTACTCCATCCTGCTCCTGGCCACCGACAAGCTCATCGCCGTACGCGACCCCAACGGCTTCCGGCCGCTGTGCCTCGGCAAGCTGGGTAACGGCGGCTACATCGTCGCCTCCGAGACCTGCGCCCTCGACCTGGTCGAGGCCCAGTACCTGCGGGACGTGGAGCCCGGCGAGGTGCTCATCATCGACCAGCACGGCCTGAAATCGCTCCACCTCGAACCGAAGCAGCCGAAGAGCTACTGCATCTTCGAACACGTCTATTTCGCCCGGCCCGACAGCGACATTTTCGGGATCAACGTCTACCAGAGCCGCAAGCGCATGGGCGAGATCCTGGCCCGCGAGTGCAACATCGACGCGGACTTCATCATGCCCTTCCCGGACTCGGGCAACTACGCGGCCATCGGCTATTCGCAGGCCTCGGGCATCCCGCTCGAAATGGGGGTGATCCGCAACCACTACGTGGGCCGCACCTTCATCCAGCCCACCCAGTCGATGCGCGACTTTTCCGTGCGGATCAAGCTCAATCCCATCCGCAGCTTCCTCCAGGGCAAGCGGGTGATCATCATGGAGGATTCGATCATCCGCGGCACCACCGCCCGCAGCCGCGTCCGCTCGCTCAGGGCCGCCGGGATCAAGGAGGTACACATGGTGATCAGCTGCCCGCCCACCAAGTTCCCCTGCTTCTACGGCATCGACTTCCCCACTGGCGGCGAACTCATCGCCAACAGCAAGTCGGTGGAGGAGATCCGCAGCTATCTCGACCTCGACACCCTCTACTACCTGAGCCTCGACGGCCTGGTGGAGGCCACCGGCTACCCGGCCGACCACTTCTGCAAGGCGTGCTTCGACGGCAACTATCCGGTGGCCCCGGACAAGGAGTTCCACAAACTGGCGCTCGGCTGCAGCGCCTCCACCGCCGGCACCTGCGCCAAATAACCTTATGGACATCGCCCAGGCCAAAGAGGTTCTCCGCATCGAGGCGGAGGGGATCACCGCGGTCATCGACCAGATCGACGCCGAGTTCGACAAGGCAGTCGCCATGATCCTGGCCTGCCCGGCCCGGGTCATCATCACCGGCATCGGCAAGTCGGGCATCATCGGCCAAAAGATCGCCGCCACCCTGAACAGCACCGGCACCCCTTCCCTTTTCCTCCACCCGGTGGAGGCGATGCACGGGGATCTGGGCATCGTCGATCCCAGCGATGTGGTCATCGCCATCTCCTACAGCGGCGAAACCGCGGAACTGAACCTGCTCTTGCCCGCCCTCAAAAAGCGGGGCGC
>JBFLYY010000007.1:0-3747 GCA_040756495.1 Thermodesulfobacteriota bacterium
GGTCTATTCGTGGCAACGGCCGGATCGGCGCAGGAATTTCATCGAATGCCGCGGCATTCCGGTGCGCATCGACGGGATTGCCTGCATGCACTGCCTCCATCGCGACGTGACCGCGGCCAGGGCTGCGGAGGAGAAGATCCGGGATCTCTCCCGCCGGATCTTTGTGATGGCGGAGGAGGAGAGGAAGCGGATCGCCAGGGATCTGCACGACGACTTCGGGCAACACCTGCTGGCCATGCGGCATGGCATCGACGTTCTCCAGGAGCGGTTTGCCGTCTCGGGAGAGGCGGAGCCGCCGGAACTCGCGAGGATCGGCGGTCAGATCGAGGCCTTGGCGAGCGCGGTCCGGCGGGCCACCAACAACCTCCGCTCGGACCTGCTGGACAACCTCGGCTTCGTACCGGCCCTGGAACAAGGGATGAAGGACTTTGCCGACAGCCATCCCTCCCTGCGGACCTCGCTTTCGATCGTCGGCACCCCCGGCAAGGTCGTGCCGGAGTGCGAGAGCGTGCTCTACCGGGTCTTCCAGGAGGGGCTGACCAATATCGGCAAACATGCCCGGGCAAAGAGTGTTTCGGTGCGCCTTGTCCATAGCTACCCCTCGCTCATCCTCGTGGTCGCCGACGACGGCGTCGGCTTTGATCCGGCCTCGTTCGCCGGTTGCGGCGGAGGCATCGGCCTGCGGGGCATGCGCGAGAGGGTGCTGGCGATCGGCGGCACTCTTTCGATCCGCTCGCGCCCTGGCGAGGGCACGATGCTCCGGGCGGAGGTGGCATCATCCTGCGGATAGGCGCCAGGGAGGCCGCAGACGGAAGAGAGGGGGTTTGCTTTTCTTTTTCTTTTTCTCTATCGTGAACGTGGAGCCTGAAATGTTCAGGTTCGCCGGATGCTGCTGAGTCTCGTGCCAGGGAGGCGCCGATGGAGCGAAAACTGAAGGTGTTGGTGACCGACGATCATGCCGTGGTGCGCCACGGCATCCGGCAGCTGATCGGCGGCCATGCCGGGCTGGAGGTGGTCGGCGAGGCGGAGGATGGTCGGGAGGTCGTCTCCCTGGCCAGGAAGCTGCAACCCGACGTCGTTCTTCTGGATGTCTCCATGCCCAACCTGAACGGGCTCGAGGCGGTGCCGATGCTCTCCGAGGCGGCGCCGGGGGCCAAGGTGGTCGTTTTTTCCATGTACGACAAGGAGGCCTATGTCCATCGGGCGCTTTCCGCCGGCGCCACCGGCTACGTCCTGAAAACCGATTCCGGCAGCGCGGTGATCGACGCGATCCGGAAGGTGGCTGCCGGCGAGTACTTTTTGAGCCCCCGCCTCAACGCCGAGGTGATCCGGCGGTATCTGGCCCCGGCGGGAACCCCGGCAACCACGGGAAAGAGCGGCGAGGCCTCCGGCTACGACAGCCTGACCGAGCGGGAGCAACAGATCTTCCGTCTCGTGGCCCAGGGGCAGACGACGAAGAACATCGCGCAGCTGCTCTGCCTGAGCCCGCGCACCGTGGAGAAGCACCGTTCCAACATCATGGGCAAGCTCGACATCCACGATCAGGTTGGCCTCATCCGCTACGCGGTCAAGATCGGCGTGATCGATCCGGGGCTCTGGGAGGAATCGCAGTAGGAGGGCCAGGGCGAGGCACCCCGCTTTCTGCCGTCGCCTCCTGCCGGACGATTCGAAAAAACCTCGGCTTCCCTCTGAAAATTCCCTGGTGCCGGCGCGAAGATCCCCGCCAAACCGCGTCCCTGGCCGGAAAGCGGCCAAACGCTTCTCTCGCGTGGGTTGACAACCCCGCCAATACCCCCTATGTTTCGAACAAAGGAAACGAGGATGCGGATTTCTTGCCTGTCAAACAGTAACGCTTTTTGTTCGGAACGGTTGCGCCAGGAGGCGGTGGCGGTCTTTACCGACCTCGACGGCACCCTGCTCGATCATCACGGCTACTCCTGCGCCGGGGCGGTTACCGCCCTGGAACGCCTCCGGCAGCAGGCCATTCCGCTCATTCTCGTCTCAAGCAAGACCAGGATCGAGATCGAGGCGTTGCTGGGGCGACTGCGGCTGGCATATCCCTTCATAATGGAGAATGGCGGCGGCCTTTTTTCCCCGCCTGCCTTCGATGCCATGCGCCTGCCGGACGCCGAGGCGGTCGGCTCCGGGCGCCTGATCCGTCTTGGCCGGCCCTACGCCGAGATCCGCCGCTTCTTTGCCACGGTGCGGGAACGCTTCCACCTTCGTGGGTTCGGCGACATGGACCGCGAGGAAATCGCCGCCCGAACCGGCCTTCCGCTCATCGATGCCGAACGCGCCCGGCGGCGGGAATTCAGCGAACCCTTTCTCTTCCTGGGCAAGGAGCAACCGGACGAGCTTGCCGCATTGGCGGCTGCCAACGGACTGACGTTGACCAGGGGCGGCCGTTTTTATCACCTGCTGTCGGCCGACCAGGACAAAGGCCGCGCCATCCGGGCGGTTGTCGGAATTTTTGCGGCCAACGGCTGCCCCGTCGGCCGCACCATCGGCCTGGGCGACAGCGCCAACGATCAGCCCCTGCTGGCTGCCGTCGATATCCCGGTGCTGATCCCCCATCCGGACGGGCACTTCGAACCCCTCGAACTTCCCGGCCTGCGCCGGGCTCCGGCCCCTGGCAGCCTGGGCTGGGGAACGATCATCCATCGGCTCCTCGACGAGATGGAAAGGAGCTGACCACACCATCCCGGCGGCATTGTCGCCCAACCCAAAGGAGGACGCCATGACCGACTTTCACCAACAGGGCAGTTTTACCACTCTCCATGCGCTCCACGAGGCATTTGACCGCGACGAGTACCTCACCTGCCTCGAACACAAGCTGAAGGAGTATTCCGCCCACCTCAACATCAGCCTGCTGCTCCCCTGCCTGTACAGCGAACTGGAACGGCCCGAGGTGCTCGATCCCATTGTCCGGGACATCAAGGAGACCAAGTATCTCTCCAGCGTGGTGGTGGCCCTGGGCGGCACCACCGACAAGCAGCAGTTCAAGACGGCCAGGGACTACTTCCGGCAACTGCGGACCAAGAACCGCGAGGTCAAAATCGTTTGGATCGACGGCCCGCGCATCCAGGAGATACTGAACACCATCCGCGAGCGCGGCATCTCGGTGGGGGTGCGGGGCAAGGGGCAGTCGGTGTGGATCGCCCTGGGCTACATCCTGGGCCGCGAGGTGGCCGACGTGGTGGCGCTGCACGATTGCGACATCGTCACCTACGACCGGCTGCTGTTGGGCCGGCTCATCGAACCGGTGGCCAACCCCAACAACGACTTCGAATTCTGCAAGGGCTACTATGCCCGCATCTCGCCGGCCGAGCGGGCGATGAAGGGCAGGGTGACGCGGCTTTTCGTGGTGCCTTTCGTGGATGCCATGCAGAAGAGCATGCGTGAGCGGGGTTTTCTGGAGCTGGAAAAATTCTTCGCCTACCACCGTTCCTTCAACTATCCCCTGGCCGGCGAGTTCAGCTTCTCCACCCGCCTGGCGCGCAGCATCAACATTGCCTACGACTGGGGGCTTGAGGTGAGCACCCTTTCCGAGGTGTACAACCGGGTCCATGCACGCAAGATCGCCCAGGTGGATCTGGCCCGCAACTACGAGCACAAGCACCAGGAACTCTCGACCGAGGATGCCCGGCGCGGCCTGCACCGCATGGTGGTGGACATTGCCAAGTTCTATCTCAACTACATGCGCGCCCATGGCTTTGCCCTGGACGACGCCCACCATCGACATGATCC
>JBFLYY010000008.1:0-14702 GCA_040756495.1 Thermodesulfobacteriota bacterium
GAGTGGTGGGAGGAGACGAGCTTTCAGCTTGAACGGCTCCAGATCGGGCCGGAGTGGGCCAGCGAGGAGAAGAAGAACATCCGGGAGCGCAAGGGGCCGGAGTATGTGCTGCCTTTCACCCCGCAGCCCAGCACACCGGCGATTTTGAAGAGCAGCAGCAAGCCCAGGGTCTGCATCCTCCGCGACGAGGGCTCCAACTCCGACCGCGAGATGAGTTCCGCCTTCCACGCCGCGGGCTTCGAGCCGTGGGACGTGGCCATGAGCGATCTCCTGGCCGGCCGCATCACCCTGGACGGCTTCCGGGGGCTGGCTGCCGTGGGTGGCTTCTCCTACGCCGACGTGCCCGACTCCGCCAAGGGCTGGGCCGCCACCATCCTTTTCAACGACAAGCTCAAGGCGATGTTCCACGCCTTCTACAACCGGCCCGATACCTTCACCCTGGGTATCTGCAACGGCTGCCAGCTCTTTGGCCTCCTTGGCTGGGTGCCGTGGCAGGGGATCGAGCCCGCGCGCCAGCCGCGCTTTGTCCACAATCTTTCGAACCGCTTCGAGTCGCGCTGGGTCACGGTGCAGGTGCCGGAAAGCCGCGCCATGATGCTCCAAGGCATGGCGGGCCTCACCTTCGGCATCCACGTGGACCACGGCGAGGGCTTCCTCCGCTTCCCGGACCCGGCCATCCACCAGCAGGTGCTCCGTGACCAGCTCGCCACCATGGTCTTTGTGGACGACGCGGGCAACCCCACCGAGGCGTACCCGTTCAATCCCAACGGCTCGCCCGGCGGGCTCACCGGCCTCTGCTCGCCGGATGGCCGCCATCTGGCCCTGATGCCGCATCCGGAACGCGCCTTCCTGCCCTGGCAGTGCCACTACCTGCCCGAAGCGATGAAGGGCCTGCCGGTCTCGCCCTGGCTCCGGATGTTCCAGAATGCCTATGAGTGGTGCGTGAAGTAGTCGGGGGGTGCTTTTTCAGGCGAGGCGCAGGGGAATCACTGCGGCAAGTTGGGCGAAGTGACGATCCTGTGTCAGAATGGCGGCTTGGTGCTGTCGAGCGTTTTGGGCGATGATGAAGTCCGGGATGCCGATGCCGTTCACCCCAGCCTTGAGGCAGCGGTACTGGAACTCCATGATTTGATCCCAGTCGATGTCAAGGGGCAACCTGGTTAGGCTTCCCAAGAGCGTAATGATCTTCCGTTGATTTCGCAGCCGCAGAAAGGGAACCAATTCGGCGAGGATGAGGTCGTTAGTGGCGGCAAGGTCTTCGTCCAGCAGAGAATCTACCTGCTCGCCATGTGTGCCGTTGCGGAAGTATTCCACCCAGACCGAGGTGTCGATCAGCACCGACATTGACGGCCCCGCAAGGCGTCGAGGTCAATTTCCAGGTCAACCTTGCCCTTGAACGCCTTTATTTCCACGATCTTACGCTTGCGGATCAACTCTTCCAGCGCCGTGATAATAACTGCGGTTTTCGTCCTGATGTGGGCCGCTTTCATGGCTTCTTCGAGGAGTGTTTCCGGCAAATCTAATGTTGTGCGCATGGCTGGTCTCCTTGTATGCATATAATAGTTCTTTTATGCATACAATGTCAACCGGTTTGGACGGCAAGGCCGTGAGCATGGTGGCAGACGGATAATCAGCCGTTTTTGCGGTCACGGCGGGGCCGACTGGCTGGCTTGGCGGTGCGGGGCTTGGGTTTTTTCTTGCGGATGGAAAAACCGAAGTGGTCGATGGCCGGGCCGAGCGGGAAATAGTGGCCCAGGCCGTAGGCAATGAGCCCGGCCTGATCGAGCCGCAGCTTGCCCTTGGCGTCGATGAGTGAGGCGGTCACCTGCACGCCCACCACCTCGGCCACGAACATGGTGTGGGTGCCCAGGGCCAGCGTCTGCCGCACCTGGCATTCGATGTTGATCGGGCATTCCTGAATGATCGGGCAGCCCACCTTGAGCGGTGCCCCTGGCGTCAATCCCGCCTCCTTGAACTTATCCACCTTGCGGCCCGAAACCATGCCGCACCAGTCCGTGATCTTCGCCTGCTCGCGACTCGGCACGTTCACCACGAACTCGTCCGTGGCCTTGATGATCTCAAAGGAGTGGCGCTCCGGCCGCACCGAGATGGAGAGCATGGGCGGGTCGCTGCACACGCTGCCGACCCAGGCGATGGTGATGATGTTGGGTTGCCATTCGGCCGTGCCGCCGCAGCTCACCAGCACCACCGGCACGGGCGAGAGGACATTTCCTGGTTTCCAGGATTGTTTTTCGATGGGGTGTTTTGGGGGCATGAGGAGAGTACCCTTTCCGGGCCGGGAAGGATGGCGGCCTGATCATCTGGTTTTGAAGCTCTTGAGTTTTGTGTGCGTAACGAGCTGTTCAAGCGTTTTGAGGGTAAAAACCTTCCCTCTGGTTGCAAGAAGCATTTTTTTCATGTCTTCACGGCGAACGCCGAAACCACGGCCGCCTATGCAGGCAATGACCTCATATTTCGGATTGCCCGGTGGCCTGCCGGCAAGGCTCAATTCGCCGAGATGTTGAATGCGGGTCACCTTGTCCCGGGCCGTTCCATCGTCTTCCGTAATTTTCGCCTCGATGATTACCTGCGGATTGAACTCGCTGGGAATGATGAAATCGGGAGTCTGGTCAAATCCTTCAATGCGTTCCGCCCGCTTTGTTTTGCGGAAACTGATGCCGGCCCTGCTCAATACATCTTCAATGGCCGATTCAAGGCTGTCTCCAACCAGTTCGCTGACCGAATCGCGATGGCCGGCAAAAGGTCTGCCGAGGAAGCGTTCGTAGAGGAGCATGGCATAGGGTGCCCCCATGGCTGCGATGTTTTTGATGCTGTCAAGCCCGCTTCTGGTATCGGCCTTGTTCAGACGATGCAGTTGGTCGTTGGCAATGGAAGGCATACCCTCGGTGAGCATCGAACATGCGGTTTCCACCAGTGCTTTCAGCCGTTCCCCGCTTGTGCCGTTTACATTGAGCGGTGTCTCCGGTGACATCCTGATTTTCCTGTCGAGGGTTCTGACAAAGCCCTGGGTAACCGAAACGCTGGTCCGTTGTGTGGTCACATACCCCCATTCCGGCGGGGTAAAACCAAGCATCGTGCGGAGAACCACAAGGGAAAGGGGTGTCGCCACGATTGCGGGCAAGACCTGTTGCGGGTCGAAATGAGAGAAGGACGTTGTTGCCGTCTTGAGCGCCTCGTACCCTCTCTCGAACATCGGATATTCAATAAACCCTTCGCCTTTCGGCATGACGAGAAACTCTGATTCGAGGCATGAAAAAACTGCATCGACATACCGGTCTGCGTTCCGTGTTATTTCTTCAAACGGCGCTTCAAAAGGATACTTCTTCATAGGCGGTCTCATAGGGCTGGCGGGTTTCACATACGGCGAACAAGGAAGCATCGTTGAGAGGTTGTTGCAGCATAAACAGGCAACGCTCTATCTCGGGCCAGGCGCCAAAATGTAAAAACCAGGCAGCCACGAGCGCCAGCCGTTTCCCGATGGAGGCGTTTTTGTCCCATCTTTGACGGAGATCCCAAATGGCTGTGCGGACGAGATGGCCATGGGCAATGCATCGCATGTCACCCGGAGTAATTCTGACATTCCCGGCCCGGAGTTTTGTCACGTCCTCCTGGATGATTCCGGCAAGTTCATCCGGGGCATGGGCCAGCCATTTTCGAGGAACAGTCCCGGTTGATCGGCAGAGAAACACTGTGTCGATGATCGAGGAGCCGGTGCCACTGATATGAATGGAAGCACCCATTTCCGCCGGACAGGGCAAGGATGCGGAACAGGTTAAGCCGGAGTCCAGGATGGCGACCACAAGCGGGTGGTAGGCGGTGAGGTCGTTATGGTGATAGGTGAAGGCCAGCGGTGCTCCGGGCTTGAGGGCCTTTGCCATTTTTTGAAAGACCGACGAAAGCCCTTGGGTAAAATGCTCAAGCCCCCTGTTCATGTCCTCGTTGACGGTCAATTCATCCGGCGTACGGGTCGTGCGTGAAGAAAAAGCGTCGGCGCGGACGAGCCGACGGAGCCAGACATAACAGAAATCCATCAACTCCGCATATTGGACGTTTCCGAAATAGGGCGGATCGGTGAATACAGCATCCAGCGAATGAGGTGATAATTCCGCCTGGGCCGCGTCTTCACAGCGCAGCGAAACATTGCGTCTTGGCCCTTGGTGCTTGCCGTTGGGGTTATCGCCGATCCATTCCCCTTTGATCGAAACGATTTCTTTTTTGCCTCCACGATGTCTGATTTCAAAAGGGGCGTCACAATATGCTTTTGCCTTGCGGAATTTTTCGATGATGTTTGCCCAGCCGCCGCTGCCCACGCAGAGGGCCTTGTTCGGTTCAATAATCCCCAGCAGGTTGGATTCGCACTGAATGAGTCCCACCGGGAATCCGTGAACGGAAAAAATGTCGAGCGATTTGAGTGCCATGGTGTCGTAGCGACACAGCATGTTCTGGTAGCGCAGCAGGTCCGAGAGGTTTGTCGCCAGAGCGTTACGGACGCGTTCGTTCGTGGTTCGCGAAATCAGACGGGCGGAGAGTTCGAGGCCGAGAAGCTGTCGGACATTGAACATTTCCTGATAATGGCTGTATCCCCAACGATGGAGACGATTTGTTTCGTCACCCGTGGGAATTTCGTCATCAGGGACATATTTTGCGCGGGTTTTTGCCCATCGTTTCTCGGCTTGACGGATGTTGTCAAGGTCTTGATCGTCGGGGGTCTTGAAGAATCTGCCGGAATGGCGGCCTTTGCAGGAAGGGCAATGATATTCAAGTGCGAACAGACGATGCCGAGGCGCCCCCTGGCGTTTGTCGGGAAAGGTGTTGGCAGTGTCGCAGAAGGGGCAAACACAACGGTTGCGCCGGGCACGGCCCTCTGTCAAAAGCATTGTGCCACAGTGTTGACAATTTCCCGGGTTTTTCCGATCGATCGTCTCTGTCAATTGTCCGCAGGCGTGACACAGGAAGACATTTTTGGGGTGCCTGGAATTGGAGGCCAGGAGATAACCGGGAAACAGATCGATGCCTTGGCCGCACTTTTTACAGGCAATGGTTTTTACCCACAGGAAATACTTGGCATGCGCCTTCTCGTTTCCGCAAAGAAGGCAGCGGGTCCGGTAGAGATGCCCTATCTCCTCTTCCAGGGCATGGCGCAACGAGTTTGCCGCCAGCACATATTCATCGAGATCGAGGTGTTCGATCTCCTGCCTCACGACCCAGTATGCCATGGGGTTGATGTCAAATCCGGCAATGTCGCATCCGAGTCGGTTGGCCTCTATGAGAGGGGTGCCGCCACCCATGAAGGGATCGGCGATTTTGAGCCCCTTAAGGTGGTTGGCTTGGTAAAAGGAGGTTGCCAGTTGAGCATCAAGGAATTCGGCCAGCAACAGCCCACGGAAGAGGGTTCCTGGCCTCCGTGCAAACCATTTGTGCACCGCGATAATCGGTCGGTAGTTCTGTTGAATCTGCTTTTCCCGTAAGGCAAGATCGGCGATGAAAGAGATGTCGAAATTTTTTTCTATCACTGCCAGAAACCTTGCTATGCCGCATGCAGCATGAAGTTGATCCGTACGGAGTCATAAGGGAAGACAATCTGGCCTTTGCCGGTCTTTTGCAGGATACCGGCCTTGAGCAGTGCTGTCACGTCGCCATGCACCGCCTTTACGTCGCGACCAACGCGGCGGGCGGCCTCGCGGATCGAGACTGGTCCCTCGCCGCACAGCGCCTTGAGCAGTTCCCACCGCTTGGCCGTCAGCACCTGCCACAGCAATTCCGGCGTGGCAAAGCTGATGCGTGCCTCGCGTTCCGCCTTGCCGGTGCGCATCGTCTGCGCAGCCTCGGCCAGCGTTTCCTCCAGGGTTCGCACCTCAAGAACGACCGTGTTCATGGCCTCACCCCGCCTAGCATCTGTCACTCATAGTCTTCCGGCAGAATGAGCAGTCTTTCGCTACGCCAAACTCTTACCACCCGGACTGCGTCCGGATCGTGGCGGTAGACGATGCGGAAAGGGGGACGGATGAGTTCCCGCAGGAAATCGAGGTCAAACTCCGGCACCTTACGCCCCATAACTGGTTGGGTCGCGAGGAGTTCGATGGCCGCAAGTAGTTCCGCGACCAATCGTTGTCCCACCTCGGGAATCGCTTGGCTGTCGTAATAAGCCAGGATGTCTTGTAGATCGGCAATCGCGGACGAGGCAAGACTGATCGCCGCTTTGTTTTTCCTCATCCGCGCTGGGTCGCCAACAGAAGTTTTTTGGCCTCGGCCAAGCTCGTTTCTCGGCCCTCGGCTAGGTCGGCCATGCCCTTGACCACTGCCTGCATGAAGGCGCGCTCCTCTTCCTTCCGTTCGAAGTCGTCGAGCGCTTCGACCACGGCCACCCCCCGGCCGCGGCTGGTAAGCAACACCGGTCGATGGCGTTCCGACAGTTGCCGGACGACCTTGCCGGGGTTTACTTTTAATTCGGCTAGGGGAACCACATCCTCGGAGAATTTGACCTGCATAAAGAACCTCTTTTTAGGTGCTGTTTAATGGACTTATCATAGCACCTGTCGGCGAGATATGCAAGAGGGCATCGGGATGACACGCCTACGCCGTCTGCACTTCGTTGGTGATTTCGTTGGTATCGTCGGCTTTGATGGGGAAGTGCCGGGCCAGGGTGATGCCCACCTGCTGGATTTCCTGGCAGAGCACCTCGGCGGCGCGGCCTTGCTTGATGCCGGTGGCGACGCTCACGGCGTGCTGATTCAGCTTCTCCTGGCTGATCTTCTGGTAGATGCCCTGATCGGCCAAGACCCACGCCTTGTGTTCCAGCAGCGAGATGAAAAAGAGCACGCCGGTGGCGTCCCGCGTCTTGTGGAGCCCCTTGTCGTAGAAGACCTGGAGCGCCCGCTGGGCCACCTCCTCCTCGATCCGCGCCTGGGGAACGAAGAACCGTTTCAGGGCCGGCACTCGGCCGGTGAGCCAGCCGATAGCAAATCCGGCCAGCAGGGCAATGGGCAGGAAGAACCAGAGGGAGTCGTGGAACAGGAGGTCGGTAATCAGGAGCGCGATCACGCTGCCCAAGGTCATGCCGGCAAGGATTGCGGCCTCGGGGTAGCGGTCGCTTTCGTCCGCCGCCACCACCGCCACTTCGCCGGCGGTCATTTTTTCCACCGCCGCGATGGCCTGGCTGATCCGTTCCTTCTCTGCCGGGCTGAAGAATTTTTCCGCCTGCATCACCATCCTCCCGAGGCGCCGCCGCCTCCGAAACCACCACCGCCAAAGCCGCCGAACCCGCCTCCGCCGCCGCCAAAACCACCACCGCGGCCACCGTAATAGAAGCCGCCGCCATGGCCCGAGGCCAGGCCATTCAGGATGAGCGGCGCGATGATGCCGGCCAGCAACCCGGCCGGGATGAGGAGGAGCAGGAAGAGAAGCGGGATCGCCGCGCCCATGCCGCCGTAAGCAGCGAGCGGTACCAGCACCGCTCCGGCGCCGGCCCCGAGTTTTTTCGAGACGTTGCCCAAAAAGGCGACGAGCAGCAGGGCGATAAAGAGATAGCTCACAATGGGCGGCGCCTTGTCGCCGGTACGGCGGCGGGCGTTGGGATCGGCCTTGAATTCGCCGCGGGTGGCGGCGATGATGGCCTGGGCGCCATTGATGAAGCCCTGGTCGATCTGGCCGGCCCGGAAGGCCGGGGCAATGGCCTGGTCGATGATGCGGCCGGAAAGAAGGTCGGTGAGCACCCCTTCGAGCCCCCGGCCCACCTCGATCCGGATCTTGCGCTCCTGCTTGGCAACGAGGAGCAGCACGCCGTTGTCCTTGCCCTGCTGCCCCACCTTCCACTGATCCACCACGCGGATGGAGAAGCCTTCCAGATCCTCGCCCTCCAGGGAGTCGATGGTGAGGATCGCCACCTGGGTGGAGTCGGACTGGTCAAAGGCGCTGAGCAGTTCGGTGAGTTGCTGCCGGGCGCCTGGCGAGATCAGGTTCGCATAGTCGTTGACATAGCCCTGAAAGGCCGGCACCTCGCGGCCCCAGGCAAGGGTGGTGGTGGCAAGGAGAAAGAGGCCGGCCAGCAGGGAAAGGAATACCGGCCTCCTGCGCATCCCTGCGCCTGGCCGCAAATGAACCCGCGGCAACAGGACAGCGAGGAGGCCGGTGGCCGATTGCGCAAGCAGGGCCAGCCAGCCCCGGCGGTTCCGTGGTGATTGTCGCACGCGAGCCGCCCTAGAACTTGACCTGTGGCGCCTTCTCGGCCCCGGCCTCGGCCTTGAACGGCTCCTTGCGCTGGAGTTTCAGGAGCAGGTTGTTGGTGAGGTTGTTGGGGAAGGTGCGGATCGAGGTGTTGAAGATCTGCACCGCGTCGTTGTAGCGTACCCGGGCCACGTTGATGCGATTTTCCGTGCCTTCGAGCTGGTGCTGGAGATCGACGAAGTTCTGGTTGGCCTTCAGATCCGGGTAGCGCTCCGCCACCACCATGAGCTTGGAGAGGGCCGAAGTGATGCCGCCCTGGGCGGCCTGGAACTGGGCCAGGGCCTGGGGGTTGTTGATCACGTCGGCTCCGAGCTTGATCTGGCCCACCTTGGCCCGCGCCTCGGTGACCGCGGTGAGGGTTTCCTTTTCGTGGGCCGCGTAGGCCTTGACCGTCTCGACCAGGTTGGGGATCAGGTCGGCGCGGCGCTGGTAAGATGCCTCCACGTCGCCCCAGGCGGCGATTACCGCCTCTTCGTTCTGCTGGATCTGGTTGTAGCCGCAGCCGGTGAGGCCGGTGGCGAGGAGGAAGAGGCTGAGCCAGAGTGTGAACCGTTGCATGACAAGTATCTCCTTGCATGGGGTTGATGAATGATGGTCAGGCGCATCATACCGCCTTTGGCGCCGGAATTGAAGCCTTTGTTGCGGCAGCCGAAAGCGGTTGCGCGGCGCGGAAATTCTCGTCATCATGACATCAGGCAGGCGAGTTTGTTCCGGCGGCAAGGCGGGTGGTCCACAAAAAGGGGGAAGGATGCGCTGTCCGAAGTGTGGCAACGAACAGGAGAACACGGTGGAGTGCCGCAAGTGCGGCATCATCTTTGCCCGCTATTACGGGCGGATGGTCGGCAAGGAGGGGCAGGCGGCGGATTCGGCCCCGGCAAGAAAGGGGCCATCCGCTTGGCTGGCCGTCCTTGTCGTGGTTTGCCTCTTGGCCGGTGGCGCCTATTGGCTGCTGCGGGACGAGAGGCAAATCTCGACGCCCACCGAGGCGCCGGTGGCCGCGGTGGAGGAGAGCGCCTCGTCCCAGGGCACCACGCCGAAGACGCAGTATGCGGTCCCTGGCGGGTTGGCCGCCGAGCTGGAGCGCAAATTCCCGCCGGCCAACAAGGTGGAACGGGCGCGCAACGCCACGGTGCTGGTGAAAAGCCCCTGGGGCAGCGGTTCCGGCTTCTTCGTCGATAACGCCGGCCATATCGTGACCAACCGCCACGTGGTGGAGTTCGACCGCCAGCAGCTGGCCTCGATCACGGCCCAGCGCGACGGCCTGAAGCAGCAGATCGAGGCCGAGCGGAACACCCTTGATTATCTGCGGCAGCAGGTGCAGAGCCTGGCTGCCAGCCCGGTGCGGAGTCAGGCCGAGTTGCAGCTCAGGATGCGGGAGGAGCGCTATGCCAAGGCCAAGGAGGCCTACGAGGAACTCAACGGCAAGATCCGCTCCATCGAATCCTCCTCCACCGGCGAGGTGAAGGTGGTGCTCATCGACGGCAGCGAGCATGCGGTGGGTTCGGTGAACATGAGCCAGAGCCTCGATCTGGCGCTGCTGACCATCTACGTGAACGATTCGCCCATGGTGCGGGCGGCGGCTGATTCGCAGCGCTACCCGCAGGGCTCCAAGGTCTTTGCCATCGGCAACCCCTCGGGCCTCAGGCAGTCGGTGACCGCGGGGATCGTCTCCGGCTACCGCGACCACAACGGCCGCGCCATTCTGCAAACCGACGCGGCGATCAACCCCGGCAACTCGGGCGGCCCGCTGGTGAACGAGGATGGCGAGGCCGTGGGGGTGAACACCATGATCCTGCGCGGCACCCAGGGGATCGGCTTCGCCATCCCCATGGAGCAGGTGATGCAGGAATTTTCCTTCTTCATCAAGGGCGGGCGGTAACTCCGGGCCGCCGCGCCCCGGGCCTTGTGTGCGTTGGCTGCCGCTTTTCGTGGAGGAGACGCCATGTCGGGAAACAGGGTGAAACAGCTCCGGGTGAGAATCGGCCAACTCCCATGGCGGCGCTGGCTGGTGAACCGCGGCGTCTCTCTCGCGGCGACCGCCTTCCTGTGCTATGCCCTGGCGGGTTTTTTCCTGGTCCCCTGGCTGGTCAACCGCTATCTGCCGCGCTACGTGGCCGAACAGCTCCACCACCAGCTCAGTTACAGCCGGTTGCGGATCAATCCCCTTCTTTTCACCGCCGAGGTCAGGGATTTCCAACTGGCAGACGCAGCAGGGAAACCCCTTGCCGCCTTTGCCCGTTTGGCTGTCGATTTGGAACTGGAAAGCCTCTTGCGGTGGGGCGTGACCTTCGACGACATCATCCTGGAAAAACCCACGCTGCATCTCTTGATTGGCAAGGACGGCCATCTCAATCTGGCCCGGTTTCTCGCCATGCTGCCGAAAGGGGAGGAGCCGCCACCCGATGCGAAGCCGGTCCGACTCCTTCTCAAGCATGTGGCCATCAGCGGCGGCGCGGTCCATTTCAGCGATGATTCCGGCCCGGTTCCGGTTCGGACCACGCTTGCCGCGGTGGCCATTGAATTGCGCGGCATCTCCACCCTGCCGGAGCGGAACGGCGCCTATGCGGTGACCGCCCTGCTGCCGGGCGGCGGCAAGCTCGGCTGGCAGGGAGAGGCGTCGCTGGTGCCCATCGCCTCCCACGGCACCCTGGCCATCGATGGGTTCCACCCCGCCGCGCTCTGGAAGTTCCTGCCGGAACGCCTCAATCTGGCCGCGCCCGATGGCGTGGCCCGGTTGAAGCTCGATTATCGCTTTGCCCATCAGCAGGGCAAGACCACCCTGGTGGTGAATCCGCTCGATTTCGCGGTGCAGGGGCTGGTGGTCCGGGAAAAGGGGCAGGCGGAGTCGCTGCTTCGACTGGAAAAACTGGCCGCCACCAAGGGCCGCTTCGACCTGCAGGCGCGGCAGCTCGTTTTTCCGGTCATCTCGCTGCGCGGGCTTCACCTCGCGGCCAGTCGTGATCGCAACGGCGTACTGAACTGGAAACGCCTGCCGTTGCCGGGGAAGGACGAACAGGGCAAAGGCCAGGCCCCGGTGGGCGAAGGGGGGAAACCAGGCTCGGCAGCGGGAGCCGCGTCACGCACCGCCTGGCGTTTCGCCGTGAAGCGGCTGGAACTTGCCGATGGGGCGCTGGATTTCACCGATCATGGTATCCAGCCGGCCTTGACCTATGGCCTGCGCGATCTGGGTCTCACCGGGGAGGGGTTTGATACCGCGGGCAGAGAGCCGTTGCGGGTCGCGGCCAAGGCCAAGGTGGCCCAGGGCGGCAGTTTGGAGGTGGCCGGTTCCCTTGCCCAGAATGGCAAGGAGGCCGAAGGACAGGTTCGGATCAGCGGCCTCGACCTCAGACCCCTTGACCCCTTGTTGGGCAAGCGTACGTTGCTCCGCCTGGCGGCTGGCGATTTTTCCCTGGATGGCAGCCTGTCTTACCGGGCCGGGGAAGCGGGGCCGATGCTCACGGCGAGCGGCAATGCCGCGATCAATCGCCTGCTGCTCACCCTGCGCAAGAGCGGCAGGCGCTTTCTGGCCTGGCAGGAACTCGCCGCCTCCGGCATCGACCTGGGCCTCGGTCCGGATCGATTGGCGATCCAAGAGGTTCGGCTGGTGGCGCCGGAGACCAGGATCGTGATCTTCAAAAACCGCACGACCAACCTGGCCAGGATCTTCAAGGCGCAAGCCGCCCCGTCTCAACCGTTGCCGGCCGGAAGTGAGGCAGCCCCGCCGGCGGAGAAGCGATTCCCCTTCACCATCGGGCGGGTCCGCCTGGAGAAGGGGGTGGTCGATTTCGCCGACCGGAGCCTGGTGCTGCCCTTTGCCGCCCGGATCGAGAAGTTCCGGGGCACGGCGTTCAACATTGCCGATGATCCGGCCAGCCGCACCACCCTCAAGTTCGATGGCCAGGTGGGCGCGTTCGGTCTGGCCAAGGTGGATGGCGCCCTCGCCCCGATGGCGCCCAAACGTTTTACCGACATCAAGGTGCTCTTCCGCAACGTGGAGCTGCCGCCGCTCTCTCCCTATACCGCCACCTTTGCCGGCCGCCGCATCGCCAGCGGAAGGCTTGATCTCGACCTTGGCTACCGGATCGAAAAGAGCGAACTGGTGGGCGACAACAGGGTGCTGCTGAAGAATTTCACCCTGGGCGAACGGGTGGAGAGCCCAGGCGCCCTCAAGTTGCCATTGGATCTGGCCATTGCCCTGCTCACCGACAGCCAGGGCCGGATCGACGTTGCCGTGCCGGTGCGGGGCAACGTGGACCACCCGGAATTTTCCTACGGCCATCTCATCTGGCAGGCGGTGCGCAACATCCTCAGCCGCATCGCCACCGCCCCGTTCCGGGCCTTGGGGAGCCTGCTCGGCTTTGCAACCCAGGAGGCGGACACGGTGCTCTTTGCCCCGGGACAAAGCGAGGTGGCCCCGCCGGAGCGGGAAAAACTCTATAAGGTGGCCGAAATCCTGGACCAACGGGAGAAACTTCTCCTCACCGTGCATGGCACCTTTGCCAGGGATCTTGACGGTGCCGTGATCGTGCGTCGTGCCGTGGCGAAGCGCCTTGGCGTTACCCTCGCGCCCGAGGACGATCCGCCGGTGGCCTTTGCCCAGGCCAAGACCCAGCGCGCTCTGGAGACGGTGGCCGGAACCAAGATCGTGGATGCCTTCCAGGCGGAGTATGAAAAAAGGAGCGGCCGCAAGGTGCGCCGGGTGAATCCGGCGTTGGCGCTGGTAGGTCGCGGCAGCGGCGAGCCTGATTTTTACCAGGCCCTGTTTGAGCGTCTGGTGCAGACGGCGCCCTTTGTTGCGCAGGAACTGCACGAGTTGGCTGCTCGACGCAGGGCGGCCATGATCCAGGAGCTGGTCGTGGCTACCGGCCTGGCGCCGGAGAGCGTGGCCGCGGGCGGGACGGAAGAGGCAAAAGGTCAGGAGGGCGCTGTGCCGGTGCGCATGGAGCTGGGGACGCGGCGTTAGCCGTTCGGCAGGGGCAGGTTCAGCCGAGGTCGAAGAGGTTGCGCTGGCGGGGGTCGATCTCCGGTCCGTTGCTCGGCGCGGCCGGACCTTGGGGCGCGGTGGGGCGCAGGTAGAGGAAGCGTTCCAGGTTGCGCTGGTACTCGGACCACTGGTAGCCCTCGCCCTGCACTTGGCTGCCCAGGCGGTCGAAGTAGGCGATCTTGGCGTCGAGGTTGTCGAGGAAGTGGAGGACAAAGGCCTCGATCATCATCGGCAGCACCGGCGAGCCGAAGTCGTGGCTGCCGTGGTGGCTCAGGATGAGGTGTTTCAGTCGGGCGGCCAGGTCCGGCGGGAAGCCCTTGATGGTGGCGAGCCGTTCGTCGACCATCCCGATCCCAAGCACCATGTGGCCCACCAGCCGGCCGCTGTCGGAGTAGTCCGCCGGGATCTTCGCGGTGTCGAATTCCTTGATCTTGCCGATGTCGTGGAGCAGCACCCCGGCCAGGAGGAGAGAACGGTCCAGGCTGGGGTAGAGGTCGCAGACCGCGATGGCGAGTTTGGTGATGGCCAGGGTATGTTCGAGGAGCCCGCCTACATAGGCGTGGTGCATGGCCTTGGCCGCCGGCGCCGATTTGAAGGCGGCCATGAATTTGCGATCCTCCAGGAAGGAGAGGAGCAGCTCCCGGAGGAAGGGGTTTTCCACGTTGTCGGCGATTGCCTTCAGCTCGCGGGTCATGGCCTTGATGTCGCCCGGCGTGGTGGGCAGGAAGTCGGCCGGATCGACCGAAGCCGGATCGAGCCGCATGAGGGTGTCGATCTTGAGCTGCATCACCCCCCTGTAGCTCTCCGCCTTGCCGGAGAGGCTGACCACCGCGCCTGCCGGGCATTCCGGCATCAGCTGTTCCGCGTTGTCCCATACCCGTCCCGCCATCTCGCCGGTGGCGTCCATCACGGTGAGCATCAGGTAGGGCTTGCCGGTCTTGGTCTCGCCCCGGCCCATCTCCTTGACAAGGAAATTCCCCTCGACCTGCTGGCCGTCCCGAATCGATTTGATGGTGGTGCGTGGCGTCATGGGTATGGTCCTTTCCCCGCCGGGCCGCAGCGGCCGCGGCGGCGGGTCAGGGCCATTATACCGGATCAGCCGCGTTTGGGAATTGCTATCTGCAAAAAATGGTCAGCGGCGTGTGGCGAGCAGCGCCATGGCTGCCTCGATCACCATGGCAGGGGTGATCTGCCGCAGACAGGCGGCCCGACGGGAGCAGCGGGCGGTGTAGCCGAAGCGGGTGCAGGGGGAGCAAGGAAACTCCTGGTTGATGACCCGGTGGCGTGGGCCGCGCGGCGCCCATTTCTTGGCGATGCCCGGGCCGAAGAGGGAGACGGTGGGGGTGCCGACGCCGACCCCGAGGTGGAGCACGCCGGAGTCGCCGCTCACGAGCAAGGACGATTGCGCGAGGATCGCCGCGGTCTCGGCGAGGGTGGTCTGGCCGGCCAGATTTTGGCCGCCAGCCGCTGCGAC
>JBFLYY010000009.1:0-10159 GCA_040756495.1 Thermodesulfobacteriota bacterium
ATCAAGAGAATGGCCTACGGCTTCCGCGACCATGAATACTTCTTCCTCAAAATCAGAGCCGCTTTCCCCGGTATTCCCGGATGAACCAAAATTCAAGGGGGTTGCAGCCATGCATCACGGGGGAGCCATGACCGGCGTGCACGAGAAACAAGGACGGCCGGCAGCGCCGGGGCCGGGGAAGGTGCTCATCGTTGAGGACGACGAGTATATCGCCGAGCTGTTGCGCTACTGGTTCCAGCGGGATGGCTTCACCACGTGCATCGCCTCGGACGGCCTGGCCGCGTGCAGCATGGTGGAGGGGGAGCGGCCGGACACCATTCTCCTCGACCTCATGCTGCCCGGTCTCGACGGCCGGGAGATCTGCCGGCTGATCCGGCGCCACCGCGACCCCCGCATAGCCGCCACCCCCATCATCATGCTTTCCGCCCTCTCCGCCCCGGAGGACATTGCCCGTGGGCTCGACCTGGGCGCCGACCTGTACCTTGCCAAGCCCTATTCGGTGCGGGAGGTGCTGGCGGCTGCCAGGGCCCTGATGCAGCCGCCGGCGGTTTAGCTGGAGGCGGAAGTGGCGCCCTCTCCCGGGGGCGCGCCGGTCGCCGGAAAACAAGTTATGCAGCGGTCTGTTCGTTTTGGGGCGGCGCCGGCCGCAGGTGGATGGCGAAGGTGCTGCCCTTGCCGGGCGTGCTGACAAGACTCACCCGGCCGCCATGCACCTGGACGATGTGTTTGACGATGGCCAGCCCAAGGCCGGTGCCGCCCATGGTGCTGCTCCGCGCCTTGTCCACCCGGAAGAAACGCTCGAAGACGCGGGCCTGATCCCGTGGCGCGATGCCCACCCCCTGATCCCGAACCGCGACCACCACCTCCTCGGCCGTGCCGGTGGCGGAGATTGTCACCTGGCTCGCCGCCGGGCTGTATTTGATGGCATTGTCGATGAGGTTCACCAGGGCCTGCTCGAACAGCGGCGGATTGAGCCAGGCCGCGAGCCCGGCCGGGCATTCCTGCTGGAGCGTGATTTCCTTGGCCGTGGCGGCCGGCAGGCAGGTTTGCCCCGCGGCCGCGAGCGATTCCCCGAGGGGGTGGCGGACCAGGGCCACCTCCTTGCGTTCCATCTCCTGTTCGAGCCGCGAAAGGGCGAGCAGATCCTCGACAATGGCGTGGAGCCGTTTGGCCTGCTGGTGGATGATGGCCAGGAAGCGGCGGGCATTCTCCGGCTCCTCGATGGCGCCGTCGAGCAGGGTCTCGACGAAGCCGGCGATGGAGGTGATCGGCGTTTTCAGCTCGTGGGAGACGTTGGCGACAAAGTCGCGCCGCACCGTCTCCAGCCGGCGCAGGTTGGTGACGTCGCTCATGACGATGAGCGCGCCGCTTTCCGCGCTGCCCGTCGTCTTGAGGGGGACGCCGCGCAGGTAGAAGGAACGGTCGCGCCCCTTGGGGTCGGGCAGGACGATCTCCCCCTCCCTGGTTTCATGGGCACTGAGCGTCGCCGAGATGAAGCGTTGCAGTTCCAGGTTGCGCACCGCCTCCAGGGTGCTCTTGCCCTTGACCCGGCCGGGGTCGAGGCCCAGCAGGGCCAGGGCCGCCGGGTTGAAGCTCTGGATGCGCTCCTCGCGGTCCACCGTGAGTACTCCCTCCACCATGCTGCCGAAGAGGGCCTCCAGTTCGTTGCGCTGCTGGCTGATCTGGCTGATCCGTTCGGTCAACTGGCCGGCGAGCTGGTCGAGGGTGGCGGCGAGTTCGACCACCGGCGCAGGACCGGTCACGGCCGGCCGGCGGTAGGGGGCGGTATCGGCAAGGGTGGCGGCCCACTTGCGGAGCGCGGCCAGCGGCTGGTTCATGCTGCGATTCAGGAAGGCGGTGACGCCTCCGGCCACGGCAAAGAGCAGGAGCGCGGCCAGGAGGATGGTGCGGCGCATTCCCGCCTGCCGGCTTTCGAGTTCCGTGGTCGGCAGGGCGGTGCGCAGGATGCCGAGCAGGGTCTCCCCGTCGTGCAGGGGCACGGCGACGTAAAGCATTTCCGTGTCGAGGGTGTGGCTGAAGCGCCGGGTCGGCTCCACGCGACCGGCCAGGGCCGCCACCACCTCCGGGCGGTCGCCGTGGTTTTCCATCCGCGCCGGGTCTTCGTGGGAGTCGGCCAGGACGGCGCCGCGCGGCAGGATCACCGTGACCCGGGTGGCGGTGGTGGCGGCGACGGTGGCGCAGAAGTCCTGGACGCCCGCGTGGTTTTCGGCCTTGAGCAGGGTCGTCACCGGGCCCTGGGCGATGCGGGCCCGCGCCGTGAGCCCTTCGGCCGCCGCGCTGGCGGTGAGATGGTCGCCGAGACTGATGGCGCAGCCGGCCAGGATGGCAAGGGCAAGACCGGTGAAGGCCAGCAGGGAGAGAAAGGGATGGCGGGCAAGGGTGTTCTGAGGGCGCATGGTGCTCGGCGGTGGTGGAGGTTTGCCCCCCATTAAACCCCATGCCGGGGAAAAGGACAAATTAAGAAATGGTTACGGCGGTGCGATCCGCCTTCAGGTGAAGAGATTCGGGTTGCCGGCCACCTTGCGGATCAGTTCGCGGTAGTCGTGGGCGCCGTTGGAGCCCGGCGCGAATTCGTAGATGGTCTGGCCGTAGGCCGGGGCCTCGGAAAGGCGGACGTTGTAGCGGATCGGCTCGCAGACCATGGAGCCGTACATCTTCTTGAGCTGGTCGAGGAAATCGTCGGCCTGTTTGACCCGTTTGTCGCGGAAGGTGGGCAGGATGTACCTGAGCGCCACTTCCTTGCGGTATTTCTGGATGGCGGCGATGCTTTTGAGGAATTCGCCGAAGCCCTGGAGCGACATGACCTCCAGCGACACCGGGGTGAGCAGTTCGTTGACGTAGAAGAGGACATTGACGGTGAGCGGATCCCAGCCCGGCGAGGTGTCGAGCACCACGTAATCGTACGCCGCCTCCAGCGGGGTGAGCGCGTCGGCCAGGGTCTGCTCGCCGCCGAAATCCTTGCGGTCGATGATGCGTTTGAGCCCGGCCAACCCCTTGCCGCCGGCCAGCAGCCAGAGATTCTTGCGGGCCGGCAGCACCACCTCGGCCGGGGTGAGTTCTTCGGCCACCAGCTCGGTGAGTCCGGCCTGGGGCTTTAGGCCCAGCATGAAGGCCGATTGCCCCTGGGTGTCGGTATCGACCAGCAGCACCCGGAAGCCGGCCATGGCCAGCCCGGCCGCGAGATTCACCGCGGTGGTGGTCTTGCCCACCCCGCCCTTGCTGAGCGAGACCCCGATGCGTCGCACCTCCCTGCCGGGCGTGGCCGCCGCGGCGGGAACTTCCGCGGCCGCGGCCGGTGCCGGCGCCGTGGCCGGCGGTGGTGCCTCGCCGGGAACCTCCAGCGGGAACTGCTGGTTGCAGCCCTGGCAGCGCGCCATCTTCACATTGGGCGGGATGCGTTTTTCGTCGATGTTGTGCTGCTTTTTGCAGTTTGGACAGATGATCAGCATCGGTTCGTTTTCCTCTTTGTCGGCCCGGCGGCAGCGGGCGCGGCTGCCCTCATCGTTTCTCCGCCCGGACCAGCCCGCGGAAGAGCCATTGGCAGATGGCGCTCTCCCGACCCCGCTTCTCGAAATCCCGCAGCACCAACCGGATGGCCAGTTCGACGAGGAGTGAACGGGTGACCCGGTGACGCGTTTCCGGAGGCAGCATGTCGGCGATGGTCTGGCGCATGTCCTCCAGGTGCTCGTAGGCCTCCTCGCCGAGGTAGTAGGTGGTCTTCACCTTGGCCAGCCGGAGGTCGGACCGCGGCGGCTCCGGCGGCCCCTGGCCGGCGAGTCCTTCGCCCCGGCCACGGATCATCTTCTCGATCACCACCGTCTCGTCGGTCGCCTGCCGCTCGCGACCGCGGAGCAGCTCGCCGAGGATGTCGGTTTTCTTCGGGTCATTCATGGCAGGGGCCGTTGGGGCGGGACATCATCGGGCCGCCCTCCCGAAGAGATGGTGGCGCTGGCGCAGGACAAGGGCCTGCAACTCTGTTTCGGCCTGGTGGTCGAGGTCGAGAAGCTGAATGCCGCAGTGGAAGGCGCCGGCTTCGTCGTCCCGGGTGACGTGCCGGACGACGCCCTTGAGCCGGAAAGTCCGGCTGCCGAGCGCCAGGGTGAGATCGTGGCTCTGGCCCGGTGCCAGGGCGTTGCCGTCGGCAAGCAGGATGCCGAGGCCATGGCTGCCGATATCGACCACCGGGTGACTCCGGCCGGCGATTTCCAGGGTGATGTGCTCTGCTTCGCCGACCGCCCCCCGGAAGGAGCGGCGGGTGACGTCGTCGGCGTCCCCCTGGCTCAGTTCGGCGATTTCGTGTTGCGGGGCGTCTTTTTTCGTCTTCGCCATCCCTCTCTCTCCGGCGGATAACGGGCGTTTTTCGAGGCGGCCGTCGCCAGCAGGGCGATTTGCCGCGTTTTTCTCTTTTCCCGATTATGGATTGGCGCCGGAGGCCATGTCAAGGAGAAAGGCGCCGCGGGCCGGGAGATGGGGCAGCCCCGCTGGCGGGCTAGGGCTCGCGGACCAGCGCCTTGAGGCGCTCGCGGTAGCGGGCGTCGTCGAAGGGTTGGCCGGCGGCCACCACCCGCAACACCTCTTCCACCACCACGTGGCCGATGAGGGTGCGGGCCTCGTTTTCCGAGCGGCCTTCGGCCATGAGACGTTCCAGGGTAAGGCGCATCTCCGGCGGGTCGTTGGTGGCGAGCTGGCGATTGATGACCTCGGTGATCGCCTGTTGCAGGCGGATGGTGCGCTGGTCGAGAGACATGGGGCTTCTCCTTGGTTGCGGCTTCGTACCATAGCGGCTTGCGGGAGCCTTGGCAAGAGGGGGTTGCTTGACAGCGTCCTGGCCCGGGCACCATAATGAAAAAAGCGGCGGACCGGGCCAGCGCCGCTGGCGCCGGCAAGAAGCCGGCCAAACGAGGGGATGGGCATGGAAATCCTGGTGGTTGACAACGATCCGGTCTTCCTGCGGCTGCTTTCGAACTTCCTCGCCGGCGAGGGCCATGCGGTGCATACCGCGACCAGCGGTCTCGCGGCCTTGCGGTTGCTGGAACACCACCGGCCGGCCGTCGTCTTCATCGACATGGTGATGCCCAACATCGGCGGCGACATGTTGTGTCAGCTCATCCGTCAGCGGCCGGAAGGGCGGGAGGTCTATCTGGTGATCCTCTCCGCCATCGCCGCCGAGTCGTTGACCGACCCTGCGGCCATCGGCGCGGATTACTGCATCGCCAAGGGACCGCTGGCCGACATCGCTCCCCATCTCGCCGAGGCGCTGACCTACGCCGCCGCCGGCTGCAAGGCGGAAGGGCCACGGCCGGTGGCCGGCCTGGAGCGGATGCGGCCGCGGGCCATTACCCGCGAGCTGCTCACCGCCACCCGCCACTACCAGGCCATGCTGGGCAATCTGGCCGAAGGGGTGCTGGAGGTCTCGCTGCCGGAGGAACGGGTGATTTACGCCAATCCGGCCGCCCTCGCCATGCTGGGCAAAAACGCGGCCGAGACCCTTTCCGTCCCGCTGGCCGACCTTTTCGGCGCTGGCCGCCAGGAGGCGGTGGCCGCCCTGCTGCGCCAGGCCAGGGGCGAGGAAGGGCGGCTGTTCGGCGGCGCGGCGCCGCTCGTTCTCAACGGCCGGCAACTGCACCTGGGCATGGTGGCGGTGGCCGATGGCGAGGCCGGCGGCTATCTGCTCGTCCTGCTCCGGGACATCAGCGAGCACAAGGCCGCGGAATATGCCCTCAAGGTGTACAACGCCGATCTCGACCAGATCTTCAACACCGCGGCCGAGGGCATGGTGGTCATCGACCGCGAGCACACCATCCTCCGGCTCAACGGCACCATGAGCCGCATGCTCGCCCTGAACGGGAACGTGGTGGGGCGCAAGTGTTTCGACGTTTTTCCCAGCCACGCCTGCCACACCGTTGACTGCCCCATGGTGCGGATTCTCGAAGGCGAGCGGCGGGTCGAGTTCGAGATGGAAGGCGAGACCGTGGACGGCCGGCTGGTGCCGCTGCGGGTTATCGCCACCCCCTATCGTTCGCCGGAGGGCGAACTCCTCGGCGTGGTGGAGAACTTCCAGGACATCACCGAACGGAAGCAGTGGGAGAAAAATCTGCGGGAGAGCGAGGAACGCTACCGCGATCTGTTCGAGAACTCGAACGACCTCATCCAGAGCGTCACCCCGGAGGGGCGGTTTCTCTATGTGAACCGCACCTGGCGGGAAGCCCTGGGTTACAGCGAGGAGGAGATCCGGCGCATGCAGGTGCTGGACATCGTCCGGCCGGAGGAGCGCGAGCGCTGCCGTGCGATCTTTCAGGAGGTGATGCGCCGTGGCGTCAAGAAGGATTTCGAGACCGTCTTTGTCGCCAAGAACGGCACGGCGCTTCATCTGCTGGCCAACGTGAACTGCAAACACCACCAGGGCAGGGTGCTCTACACCAGGGGAATCTACCGGGACATCACCGCCCGCAAGAAGGCGGAGGGGGAGCTGAAGGCAGCCCTGACCACCCTGCGGGCGATCTTCGAAAACAGCCTGGTGGGCATCCTCCTCCTGAGCGGGGAGCGGGTGGTGGCCGACGTCAACCCCCGTTTCTGCGAGATCACCGGCTATGGCCGCGAGGAACTCCTGGGGCAGAGCGTGGAGAAGCTCCACCTCTCGCGGGAGGCCTACGAGCGGTTCGGGGCCGATTACTACGACAGGCTGGTGGCCGACGACTTCATCCACGTGGAATACCAGCTCAGGCGCAAGGACGGCACCCCGATCTGGTGTCTCTTTTCGGGCAAGGCCCTGGAGCCGCCCGATCTGGCCAGGGGGGTGGTCTGGGTCATCGACGAGATCACCGAGCGCAAGCGGGCGGAGGCGCAACGGCAGCAGTTGATCGAGGAGTTGCGGGAGATGCAGGAGGCGCTGATCGCCCAGTCCATCCGCGATCCGCTCACCGGCCTTTTTAACCGCCGTTACCTGGAGGAGGCGCTCGGCAAGGAGGTGAGCAAGTCGCGGCGGCACAACCTGCCCATCGGCCTCATCCTCTTCGACATCGACCACTTCAAAAAGATCAACGACCGGTACGGCCACCTGGCCGGCGACATGGTCCTGCGCAGGCTTGGCGAGCTGCTCCGGGGACACATCCGGGAGGAGGACGTTGCCTGCCGCTATGGCGGCGAGGAGTTCGTCGTGCTTTTTTCGGGGATTGCCGAGGGCGATGCCCTCCGGCGCGCCGAGCAGCTTCGGGAGCTGGTCGTCCGGGAGCTGGTGGTCGAAACCGATGGCCAGGTGCTGCGCGACATCACCATCTCCCTCGGGGTGGCGGTGCGGCAGGGCAAAGGGGCCAGCGGCGTGGAGCTGCTGGCGGCCGCCGACGAGGCGCTCTACCGGGCCAAGAACCAGGGACGCAACCGGGTGGTGCCGGCAGCCGGGAAGTAGGGGCATCCTCTCCCCGACTTCCCCTGTTTCCCGAACAGGAGGTTGCAAAAGTCATCCATGACCTGTTGCAACCACGAACTCGCGGAAGTGAATTCCGCGCCTGCTCGCAAAGCCAGCGAGTGGAATCTCGTCGCTCGGATTCGGCGCCCCATCCCCGGGGCGCATGCAGGCCGCCGAAAAACGAGTTGTTCGACAGCCTCTTAAAGCGGTGGCAGCCTGATCTTGAGGCTTTCCTTGTCTTTTTCCTGTTCCAGCTTCACCTGCACCTCGATTTCCCCGCTGCGCAGCCCAAGGGCCAGCGGCATCACCGCCTTGCCGCCTTCGGCGTGGAGGATCGCCCGCACGGTGGCCAGCACCCCGTCGAACACCGCCTTGGGCGGGGTGGGCAGCGAGACTTTGTCGTCCTCCACCTGGATGGTCACGGTGAGGTGTTCCTTCCTGCGCTTGAAGGAGAGTTTGGCCGCCTTTTCGCTGATGGCATGGAGCAGCGCCAGGGCGAGATAGCGCAGGCTCTCCTCGCCGACGTCATCGGGCGTGGAGGTGGCAATCGCCTGCAATTTGGCGTGGTGGTTGGTTTCGAGATAACAGTCGCACATCTCGAGCAGTTTCCGGTGGGGGATCGGGTCGTGCAGGTCCATGAAAGCCTCCTTGCTGGTGGTTGGGGTATGCGTTGGCCGGCCGGACGTCAGCGCACGCGGTGGGGGCCGTAGGTGGTGAACACGGCCTTGGCCTGGAGCTGCTTCATCCTTTCGGCCGCTTCCGCAAGCTGGGAGCGCACCTTTTCGATGGTGGCGTTTTTTTCCGCCAGTTGCCCCTCCAGGGCCTTGATCAGGCTGTTCAACTCCCCGATCAGCCGCTGTTCCCGGAGGGCGCGGTTGATCTTCGCCGCCAGTTCGTCGCGGAAAAAGGGCTTGGTCAGGAAATCGATCGCTCCGGCCTGGATCACCTCGGTGTAGGTGCCGCCGTCGCCGTAGCCGGTGATGACGATGACCCCGGTTTCCGGATAGAGCGAGCGCACCTCGTGGAGGAGGGCCAGGCCGTCCATGCGCGGCATCTTGAGGTCGCTGATGACCAGGGCGAAGGAGCCCTGCCGGAGCCGTTCCAGGGCCTCGATGCCGTCGCGCGCCTCGGCAAAGGGCCGGTTGAAGGAGCGCAGGTGCGAACGGAGCAGTTCGAGGAAGGCGGGGTCGTCGTCCACGATGAGGATTTTTTCCGGGGTTGGCTCGCTCATGCCCAAGGTCTCCTATACGTTAGATGATACGCCGGGCGCCGGAGAAAGCAAGACAAAAGCCGTGCCAGGGCCGGAGCGGCACCGGCCGGGGCGGTGTTTCGTTTTGACAGGGCCGGCGCCGCCGTGCTATAGTTGCCCCCCGAATTGGTCCTTTTCCGTGACATCAAGAGCCATCAGCAGGGAGAGAGGGGAGAGCATGAAGACCGAACGTTCCAAGGAGTTGTTTGCCAAGGCCCAGAGCCTCATCCCCGGCGGGGTCAACAGCCCGGTGCGGGCCTGCAAGTCGGTGGGCTGCGATCCGCTCTTCGTGGCGCGGGCCAACGGCGCCAGGGTGTACGACGTGGATGGCAACGAATTCATCGATTTCGTCTGCTCCTGGGGGCCGATGATCCTTGGCCACAACCACCCGGCGGTGGCGGCGGCCATTGTCGAGACCCTGGCGGGCGGCACCTCGTTTGGCGCCCCCACTCCCAAGGAGATCGAGCTGGCCGAGCTGGTGATCGCGGCCCTGCCTTCAGTCGAGAAGGTGCGCTTCGTCAGTTCCGGCACCGAGGCGACCATGAGCGCCATCCGCCTGGCCCGCGGCTATACCGGCCGCACCAAGGTGGTCAAGTTCGATGGCTGCTACCACGGCCATGCGGACAGCTTCCTGGTCAAGGCGGGTTCCGGGGTCATCACCCTGGGCATCCCCGGCAGCCCTGGCGTGCCCGAGGATATTGTCAAGAACACCCTCTCCATCCCCTATAACGACGTGGCCACCCTGGAGAAGACCCTCCGTGACGAGAGCCTCGACATCGCCTGCGTCATTGTCGAGCCGGTGGCGGGCAACATGGGGGTGGTGGCGCCCAAACCCGAGTTTTTGCAGGCCCTGCGCTCCATCACCGCCGAGCGGGGCATCCTGCTCATCTTCGACGAGGTGATTACCGGCTTCCGCCTCGCCCTGGGCGGGGCGCAGCAGTACTACGACATCATGCCCGACCTGACCTGCCTCGGGAAGATCATCGGCGGTGGTCTGCCGGTGGGCGCCTACGGCGGCAAAAAGGAGATCATGGACCACATCTCCCCGGTGGGTCCGGTCTATCAGGCTGGCACCCTCTCCGGCAACCCGCTGGCCATGGCCGCCGGTGTCGCGACGCTCAAGGAACTCGCCAGGCCCGGCTTCTACGAGGCGCTGGAAAAGAAGGCCGCCGGGTTTGCCCAGGGGTTGCAGGAGATTGCCGAGAAATACCTCCCCGGCCAGACCACCCTCAATCGGGTGGGCTCCATGATGACCACCTTTTTCACCCCCGGGCCGGTCACCGACTTCGCCTCGGCCATGACCGCCAACACCGAGCGCTATGCCACCCACTTCCGCAACATGCTCGCGCGGGGGGTGTGGCTCGCCCCCTCCCAGTTCGAGGCGGCCTTTGTCTCCGCGGCCCAGTCCGAGGCCGATCTGGCCGCGGCCCTCGACAAAACTGAATGGTCATTCAAAAAGTTGGCGTAAAGGGGAAAAAGCCGTT
>JBFLYY010000010.1:0-4249 GCA_040756495.1 Thermodesulfobacteriota bacterium
GCCCCGTACCCCGGCACCGTCCCTTGCTTCCGGCCGCCGGTCCTGCCATTTTTTCGTTCCGACCCCGACCGAGATCGGGTAGAGTGGAGCCATCATAGCACACCCCACCCGGAAATTCCCGGCTTTTCACGGAGGAGCAGATGCGGTTCATCGCCGTCGGCGATCTTCATATGGATTGGGCGAACCTGGCCCGGATTCCCGGCATCGACACCGCCGACCTGCTGCTCGTCACCGGCGACCTTACCAACTTCGGCCGCACGGCCGAGGCCGTCACGGCCCTGACCGCAATCCGCCAGGCGAACCCCAACCTCCTGGCCCTGGCCGGCAACCTCGACCATCCCGAGGTAAACGACCTGCTCGCCGACCACGGCATCAGCCTTCATGGCATCGGCCGCCGCTATGGCGATCTCGCCCTGTGCGGGGTCGGCGGCTCCAATCCCACCCCCTTTGACACGCCCAACGAATTCCCCGAGGCGGAACTGAGTACCCTGCTGGCACAAGGCCACCGCCACGTCCGGGGAGATGGCCCCCTGCTGCTGGTCACCCACGCCCCGCCCAAGGGAACCGCGGCCGACCGGCTCGCCAACGGCGCCCACGTCGGCAGCAGCGCGGTGCGGGAGTTCATTGCGGAGCATCAGCCCGCCGTGGCCATCTGCGGCCACATCCACGAGGCCCGCGGCACCGATCGCCTCGGCCGGACCACCATCATCAACCCCGGCATGCTCAAGGAGGGCGGCTACGTCGTGGTCGATGCGGAAAAAGGCCAACTCCACGCCCGGCTGGAAATCCTCTCGGGGAGCAAACCATGAACCATGATGTCGTCATCGTCGGTGGGGGCTTAAGCGGCCTGGCCGTCGCCCATTTTCTGCGGAAGGCCAAGCCGGACCTCGACCTGCTCATCCTGGAACAGGCCGAACGGCCGGGCGGCGCGGTTCGTTCCTGCCACGACCAGGGGTATCTCGCCGAGTGGGGGCCGCACGGTTTTCTCGACAACAATCCGGCCAGCCGGGAGCTGCTGGCCGATCTCGGCCTCGACCGCCTGGCGCAACGGGCGCCGCTCGGCAACTTTGTCCGCTTCCTCTGCCACCGCAAGAGGCTGATCGCGCTGCCGCAGCAGCCGCAAAAGCTGCTCGCCACCCCGCTGGTGAGTCTTCCCGGAAAATTCCGGGCCTTAGGCGATCTCTTCAAGAAACCGCTCGCCGGCGAGCCGACCATCGCGGCCTGGGTCGCCTACCGCTTCGGCTCCGGCCTCCTGCCTCTGGCCGATGCCGCGGTGACCGGCACCTTTGCCGGCGATTACGAGCGCCTCGCCATCGACGCGGTCATGCCCGGCGTCCGCCGTCTGGAAAAGGAACACGGCTCGGTGCTGCGGGGGCTGATCCACACCATGCGGGAAAAGAAAAAGAACGGTCCCGCGGCCAGGCGGGCGCTGCCGGCCATGACCAGCTTCCCCGGCGGCATGGAGCAACTCACCACCACCCTGGCGGCAGGGCTGCCGATCCGCTTCGGCTGCGCGGCGAGCGACCTTGCACGCACCGATCCGGGCTGGCAGGTGCGCTGCGCGAACGAAACCCTCACCTGCCGCAGCCTCATCGTGGCGCTGCCGGTGAACGCGGCGCTCAAGCTCCTTGCCCCCTTTGCCCCGCCGGTTCCGGCCATCCCGGAGGCGCGCATCGCCACCGTGGCCCTCGGCTTTGCCGCCGCCACGGCGGAGATTCCCTATGGCTTCGGCTATCTGGCGCCGGAGCGCGAACAGCGCTTTGCCCTGGGCGCCCTCTTTTCCACCCACATGTTCCCGGGCCGGGCGCCGCAAGGACAGGTGCTGCTGGAGGCCCTGGTCGGCGGCCGGCGCCATCCGGAACGGCTCGCCCTGGACGACAGCGAGCTGGTGGCCCGGACCTATGCCGATCTGAAGGAACTCGTCCGGCTGCCCGCCCCGCCCGTCTACAGTCGGGTGCTGCGCTCACCAGGCGGCATCCCGCAACTGGAGGTGGGACATCGCCGCCTGCAGGAATGGCGCGAGACCCTGCAGCACGCCCAGGCCGGGCTTCATCTCTGCGGGTTCGGCTGGGAAGGAATCGGCATGAACGACATGATGGGGGTGGCGAAGGCCACCGCCATGGAGGTGGCGGCGGGCGAAGAGCAAAGGCGGGAAGCGGCGGTCAGGCCGGTCTATTTCTGAGCGACGCGCAGACAGCGCAGACGCCCGCGGGGGCGCGGCAGGGGCGCATGGGCCTCCAGGGCCGCCAGGGCCTCTTCGTAGCACTCCGGGCAATAGCCGTGGGAAAGCCGGCTGACAATCAGCCCGGCAACCCGCACCCACCCGTGTTCGCCCTTCACGCGCTGGCAGACACAACAGACCGTCCGCATAAACCCCTCCCCCCTCCCGGGCCGAGATTCTTCCTGGCAGTCGAGCCTTCTTGCAACCACGACTTCCGGCATGTACCGAGATGCCGGAATCGGCACCCCCTCCCTGGGGCGCTCCCAGGCCGTCGAAAAACGGTTTTGCAACGGCCTGCTATTGGTACTTCTTGATGATCCGCTCGGACAGATGTTCGACCTGGCCGCGGATGCTGCCGTCCCGGGCAATGGCCTCGGTGATCACCCGGATGGAATGCACCACTGTCGAGTGATCGCGGTTCATCGCCTTGCCGATGTCGGAAAGCGCCTCGTCGGTGAGCTTGCGCGCCAGGTACATGGAGACCTGGCGGGGAAAGGCCACCGACTTCTTCCGTGACCTGGACTGCAGCTCCGCCAGCGGCACCTGGAACTGGCGGGCGACAAAATCCCGGATCGCCACCGAGGTCAGGCGCAGGTGCTGGCCGACGATGGCGGCCACCACCTCCTTGACCATTTCGAGGCTCGGCGCGGCCTTGAGCAGGTTGGCCTTGGCCTTGAGCCCGATGATGGCGCTCTCCACCCGGCGGATGTCGCCCTTGACGTGTTCGGCGAGGTAATCGACCAGTTCCTCGGCGAGGTCCAGCTTGTGGTAGCGCGCCTTGCGCAGGATGATGCGCCGCCGCGTCCGCAAATCCGGCGGGTTGATCGAGGTGATCAGGCCGGCGGAGAGACGCGAACGCATGCCGACATCGATGTTGGGGATGTCCCGCGGCGCCATCGAACCGGTGAAGATGATGCGGCGGCCCGCCTCCATGAGCACGTCGAGCGCCTCGGCCAGTTCGGCCTGGGTCTTGACCCGGCCGGCGAGGGTGTGGACGTCCTCCATGAGGAGCACGTCGCACTGGCGATGGTACTTCTCCTTGAAGTGCTCCATGGTGTTGCTCTTGATGTGGCGGACCACCTCGGCGGTCAGCTGCTGCGAGGTGAGATAGTGCAAGCGCAGGTGCGGGGAATGGTCGAGGAGATGGTGGGCCACCGCATGGGTCAGGTGGCTTTTGCCCAGACCCGTCCCGCTGTGGATGAAGACGCAGGGCCCCATGCCGCCGTCGCCGTTGGCAATGGCCTCGCAGGCGGAAAAGGCCAGGGCGTTGGAATCGCCCACCATGAACTCGTCGAAGGTGTAGCGCGGGTGCAGGGTCCGCACGTGGGAGCGCCCCTCGGGCATGGCCGGCAACCGCAGCTGCTCCCCGTGGCCGGCTTGAGCATGGCCCGCCCGCTCGGCCGCTGCGGCATCGACGACGAAACGTACCGTCACCCCGCCAAAGCCGGCAGTCTCCAGGGCGGCCTCAATCTCCTTCTGGTAGTTGTTGGCCACCCAGGAGCAGAAGAAGCGATCCGGGCCGGCCAGCTCCAGAAGTTGACGATCCGCCAGGCGACACTGCAATGGCTCGATCCACAGGGCAAAGACACTCTCAGGTACAGAACGGCGCAATACCTCTCTCACATCCTGCCAATACATGGCTCCCCCTACTTGGCGCTACGGAAAACGGACCCCCGAGAAAAACGATAGGGGGGTTTTATTAGAAACCAGGGGGGGTGTCAAAAGCGGTTTCAGCAGATTTTGACCATGATCTGCCGGGAGTTATCAACAACGAAAGATGGCCATATTTTCGGGGAGATATTTTCATCACCCCACTAACGGCCTCAAATCGGGCCACTTTTCTCGCCACCATCTTTCTCGCTGAAATTCGGGGAATTAGCCATGCGCCCCCCAGAGAACCCAGTATTTTATTAACCACTAAAATATCATTTTTTCTCCCAAAAGCTCTCCAAAACTCCTCAAATCTCTTTTTTTCATCATCTTATTTTTTTTTCATCGTGCTTCCAGCGAGATCAAAAAAATGCGGTT
>JBFLYY010000011.1:0-3357 GCA_040756495.1 Thermodesulfobacteriota bacterium
CAAGTTCGCTGTGTTCCTCTTTGCTTAAGGTAACGCGGTATCTCGGTGACATGGCGGCCTCCTTTGTTGAATGCCATCAGTATATCACCGGATACCAATAATACGAATAAAATTATGTTACAAGATACTAGTTGCGATGACGTCTATTATTTTTCCCCCTGCCCCCTCGAACCGATACCCGCGGCCCGGCACGGTGACGATGTAGCGCGGCGCGGCGGGGTCGGCCTCGATCTTGCGGCGCAAACCCTGGCTATCTGGAAAAATTCCTTGCCACATATCTTCTGATCTGGATATATTTATTACCAGTTGTGGGGGTGTCTCCTCCCGAGAAAGGAAAAGGGAACCATGATCGACATCCTGAAAGAGATCATCCTTGATTTTCATGAGAAAATCCCGGCAGCAGGGATGCCGCGCCGGATTAAAGTGACGCCGGTGACAGGGAAGGCCACCGTCTGCATCGGCGTGCGCCGCAGCGGAAAATCGACCTTCATGTTCCAGCTCATGCAGCGGCTGCTGGAAGGCGGAGTGCAGCGCCAGAATATTCTTTATCTGAATTTCTTCGATGACCGGTTGCACCGCCTGCAACACGAGGGCCTGGGCGTCATCCTGGAGGCCTATTTTTCCCTCTATCCGGAAAAGAAACACCAGGAGACCGTCTACTGCTTCTTTGACGAGATACAGGTCGTTTCCGGCTGGGAGGCCTTCGTGGACCGGGTGATGCGCACGGAAAAATGCGAGGTGTACATCACCGGCTCATCGGCGCAGATGCTGGCGCGGGAAATCGCGACGCAGATGCGGGGCCGGGCGATTTCCTGGGAGATGTTCCCCTTCTCGTTCCGGGAATTTCTCGACTTCAAGGGGATCGATGGCGGCCAGCCGTTATCCACCAAAAAACGTCTGCTGGTGCAGAAGGCCTTCGAGGAATACTGGGAATCCGGCGGGTTCCCTGAGGTCGCGGGACTCGACCGGCATCTGCGGGTCAAGACCCATCAGGAATACTTCAATACCGTGCTGTTTCGCGATCTGGTCGAGCGCCACGACGTCTCCCATCCCAGGGCGGTCACGGATCTGGCGCACTGGCTCGTGGACAACAGCGCCGCCCTCTATTCCGTAAACAACCTCACCGGCTATTTGAAATCGCTGGGGCATAAGGCGCCCAAATCGGCGGTCTCCGATTACCTGGCCTGGTTTGAGGACGCCTACTTCCTGTTCACCGTGCGCATTTTCGACGCCTCGCTGGCAAAGGCCAACACCAACCCGAAGAAGATCTATTGCATCGACCACTCCCTGATCCGCTCGGTGAGTTCGGGCATCCTGGCCAATTCCGGCCACCTCTTGGAAAATCTGGTCTTTACGGCCCTGCGCCGGCTCACGCCGGACATCGCTTATTTCAGGAGCAAAGGCGGCCGGGAGGTGGATTTCATCGCCCAAAAACCGGATCGCTCCAGGATGCTGGTCCAGGTTTGCGAGACCATGGCCGCCCCCCAAACCCGCAAGCGGGAAATCGCCGCGATCAGCGAGGCAATGGCCGAACTCAGCCTCTCCTCGGGCATCATCGTCACCCGCAACGAGGAAGAACGGATCGACCTCGCAAACGGCCGGATCGATGTCCTGCCCGCCTGGCGTTTTCTGCTGAGCTTGCCGGAAACTCAAAAGTAAAAGCCGGAAGGGGCGGGACAGGCCCGCCTACCCCTCGAACCGATACCCTCTCCCCGGCACGGTGACGATGTAGCGCGGCGCCGTGGGGTCTGCCTCGATCTTGCGCCTGAGGTGCTGGATGTGCACGTCGATGACCCGGCTCCAGGAATAGAGCTGGGAGTCTCCCCAGAGGCGGCGCCGGATCTCCTCGCGGCTCACCAGGTTGTTGCGGTGCTCCGCCAGGCAGGCCAGCACCTGAAACTCCTTGGGGGTGAGGGAAACCTCGGTGCCGCGCACGGTGACGCTCTCGTTGCGCAGGTCGATGGTGAGGTCGCCGGCCGTGATGGTGGTGGCTGCCGGCTGGGCCGCGGGCGCCGCCCGGAGCCGGGCGCGAATCCGGGCCAGGAGTTCGCTCGTCTCAAATGGCTTGACCATGTAGTCGTCCGCCCCCAGCTCGAAGCCGATCACCTTGTCGGAGACCTTGTCCTTGGCAGTGAGCATGATGACCGGCAGGTGGGGGTAGCGGGACTTGAGGGTGCAGCAGAATTCCAGGCCGTCGCCGTCCGGCAGCATCAGGTCGAGGAGCACCAGGTCGGGTCGCTGCTCGTCGAGAATGGTCCGGGCCGCGGCCAGGCAATCGGCGGTGAACAGGCGAAAGCCGTGCAGTTCCAGGTTCGCCTTGAGCACCTTGCGGATATCCGGGTCGTCGTCAATGGCGAGCAGCGTTGCCGTTGGTGCCTTGCCGTCCATGGTCCTCCCCCTCAGGCCGCGGTGGCCTCGCCGCCGGCGGGCAGCCAGAAATAGAGCGTCGCCCCCGGCCCCTGGTCCGCCACGCCGATCACCCCGCCGTGGGCCGTGATGATGCTCCGGCAGATCGCGAGCCCCAGGCCGCTTCCCTCCTTATTGCCCAGTTTGTAGAACTTGTCAAAAACCTTTTCCCGCTCGTCGGGCGCGATGCCCGGCCCCTGATCCCGCACCTCCACCACCACCAGATCCTCTTCCCGCAGGGCGCGGATGGCAACGGTGGAGTCCGGCGGCCCGAACTTGATGGCATTGGCCAGCAGGTTGGTGAGCACCTGGCGGATGCGGTCCTCGTCGGCCCGCAGGGGCAGCGCGGGGGGCAAGTCGGCGGCAAAGGCGATCCCCTTTTCCTGGGCCAGGCAGTCCATGGTGGTGACGGTTTCGCGGATGGCGGCGGAGAGGTCGATCCGGGAGAAATGGAGGTCGCTGGTCGCCCCCATCTCGATCCGCTCGATGTCGAGCAGGGCGTTGACCATGCGGATGAGGCGGTTGGTGTTGCGGGTGATGACGTCGAAGAAGTCGCGCAGTTCGCTCTGGGGGCACTTGCCGACCTCGCCGGGCGAGAGCGCGGACAAACGGGCGGTGACATACTCCATGGAACCCTTGATGGTGGTGAGGGGGGTGCGCAGTTCGTGGGAGGCGCGGGCCACGAAGTCGGACTTGCGGTCGCTGGCGGCGGAGAGCAGGCGGTTACTCTCCAGGAGCTTCTGGTTGCTTTCGGCCAGCTCGCTGGTCGCCGCCCGCACCCGCTCCCACAGCTCGTCGTGGTGGCCGGTGATGCGGGCCGCCATCTCGGCAAAGGCGCGGGAGAGGTCTTCGAACTCGTCGCCGGTGCGCAGGATGTTCTCCTCCTGGGGCTTGCCCTCGGAAAAATCCCGGATCACGGCGGAAAGGCGCTGCATGGGGGCCAGCACCAGA
>JBFLYY010000012.1:0-4045 GCA_040756495.1 Thermodesulfobacteriota bacterium
GGCCTTCTTCGCCGGGGCCGCTTTCTTCGCCGGGGCCTTCTTCGCCGCGGGTTTAGCGACCGTGGTTTTTTCAGCCATCTCTCTTTCTCCTCTCGCTAAAGTTGTTCTGTGAATTTCACGGTCCAACAGCTACTCCCTTATCCCTTCTACAAAAACTCTAGCAGAAAAAAAAGCATATTGACAAATTTAGATGCGTAATTTTGCATTTTTTTTCGCGCCTCGATCCGCGACCCGCGCGCCATGCCGCAATCCGTCGGCACAAAATCGCGCCGACAGAACCGTGCAATCCCGCGTGGTGCAAGGGCTTGCAGGCCGACGCCACAACCGCGACGACGCCTTAGTCCTGACCTGCCCCCTCATTACCAAGGCTCGCCAGCCGTTCGACAAACTGGTCGAGGGATCGGCTGCGCAGCAACTGCCGCACCGACCGCACCTCTGCCGATTCCCGCACCTGCGCGAGCACCTCCTTCATCTTGCACAACACCTGCTGGTCGCCGCAGAAGAGCGCCTGATAACGGCGCAGCAATTCCCGGAGATAGTCGCGCAGTTCCGCGTAACGGCTGGCGTCGTCGATCTCGACCGGCGCCCTGCCGCGCAATCGCTCAAACAGAAGGGGATCGTTGATGGCGCCGCGACCGAGCATCAACCCTGCGGCGCCGGTCTCGGCGAGCACCCGATGCCCATCGGCCGCGGTGAAGATGTCGCCGTTGGCAATGACCGGAAGATGCGTACGGCGGACCACCTCGGCGGTGATCCGGTGGTCTGCCGGCCCGGCATAGCGCTGCTGGACGGTGCGAGGATGGACGATGAGAAAATCGATGGCGCACTCTTCGAAGAGAGGGAGCAGGGCGGGGAGTTCGCCGGGGTCGATAAAACCGGCGCGGGCCTTGACCGAAAAGGTGCCCCGGATCGCGGCGCGCAGATCACGAAGAATCGGCGCCAGTCGTTGCGGATCGCGCAGCAGCCCGCCGCCGCAGGCGTTGCCGGTCATGCGGCCGTACGGGCAACCGAGGTTGATGTTGAGATGCCGCGCTCCCAGCCCCTGAACCGTGGCGGCGGCAGCGAGCAAGGCATCCGGGTCGCTGCCGATGAGTTGCACCACCAGCGGCACATCACCGGGGGCGTGCATTACCTCCTGGCGATCGTTGGCGGAGATGTTTTTCCGGCTGCTCGCCTTGACGCGCACGAACTCGGTAAAGACCACATCGGGCCGCACCTGTTCGATGAACAGGCTGCGCAAGGCGCGGTTGGTGAGACCCTGCATCGGCGCCAGCATCAACGGCACACTGCCCGGTTGCCACGGCAGTTCAGGGGATGCGGTCACCGCCGTTCTCCCGGATCATGCATCCCGCCACCAAAACGAACAGAAAAAAACCGGATCAGCCCCGGTTCTTCTCCGCCTTCTTCGCCTTCTTTTCCGCCCGCTTTTCCTTCATGGATTTCGCAGGGGCCTTCTTGGTTTCCTTCTTGCTGTCCTGCGCCTTGCTCATAATCGTTGCTCCTTCTGCTGATGTGTTATCAGGATACGCCGGCTCGCCTGGTGTGCCGGCGCCTTTGGGAAACAGCGTCTGAAACCGCTTCGGCATCGCTGCCGTCAACTCGATCCGCTTCCCGGTGAGCGGATGGGTGAAGGCGAGAAAGGCGGCATGCAGCGCCAGCCGGCCGACGGGATCGCTCGTGGCGCCATATTTCTTGTCGCCCGCCACCGGATGGCCCAGGTCGGCAAGGTGCACGCGAATCTGGTTCTTGCGGCCGGTGGTGATGGCGATATCGAGCAGGGCATATTCCGGCCCGGCCTCGCGCACCGCATAATGAGTCACCGACAACTTGCCTTCTCCCTTGCCGCGCACCGTGTGGACCCGCAGGGATTTGCTCTCGCGCAGACAACTGCTGATGGTGCCGCGCGGCTCGCCGGGTACTCCTTCGACCACCGCGACATAGCGCTTTTCCACCTGCGGCCACTGCTCCTGCAAGGCTTTCTTCACGGCCTCATCTTTAGCAAAGACTAGCAAACCCGAGGTATCGCGGTCAAGCCGGTGGACCACGAAAATGCGCGCGGTCGCATGCCGTTCTTTGAAATGGGCATTGAGCCGGTAATAGGCGGTGCGCTGTTTTTCTTTTTCCGTCGCGATGGAAAGCAGGCCGGCGGGCTTGATGATGACGATGAGCGCATCATCCTCGTACACCACGGGCAGACCGGGGGGCGGTTCGGCATTGCGTATCTCCCGGGCGGTTTTGATGCACACCTCGACGCCGCGCGCTACGCGATGATCGAGTTGCGTCGCCACCTTGCCGGCCACCGACACGGCGCGATACTTGACGAGCTGCTTCACCTTGGTGCGCGAGTAACCGGACTCGGCCAGCAGTTCCAGCAGAGTGGTGGCGGCTTTGGCGGTCAGCGTTTTCATGCTGCTGCGGTGAGGGCGGCGCTGGCCGGCGAATCGCCCACGGGGTTATCGCCTCGCGCCGGAGCGGGAACCGGAACGCGGCGGCCCGGAACGGCGGCCGCGGGGCCGGCCCGAACCCGATGGCGAACCGGAGCGGGGTGGTCTGCCGCTGCGCGGCTGCTCGCCGATTTCCACGGTGCCGCGCGGCGCCGGGATCAGCAATTCGGGCGGCGGGTGAACGCATTCGAGTTTGTGGCCAAGCAGCGTCTCGATCTCGGGCATGTAGAAAGCGCCCTCCTCGCAGGCAAAGCTGATGGAAACCCCCTTGGCGCCGGCGCGGCCGGTGCGGCCGATGCGATGCACGTAATCCTCCGCCTCGTAGGGCAGGGTGTAGTTCACCACGTGGCTCACGTCGTCGATGTGAATGCCGCGGCCCGCCACGTCGGTGGCCACCAGCACCCGGATCTTGCCGTTGCGGAAATCCTCCAGGGTCCGGATCCGCTGGCCCTGGGAGACCTCGCCGGAGAGCATGGCGCAGTTGATGCCGTTGCGCTTCAACCGCTCGGCGAGCTTGCGCGTCTCGTCGCGGCGGTTGGCAAAGACCATCACCCGCTGGAGGTTCTGGCTGGTGATGAGATTGTAGAGAAGATCGTACTTCTCCCTGGCCGTGGCGAGATAAACCACCTGCTCCACACTCTCCACCGCCACCTTCTCCGGCGCGATTTCGACATGAACCGGCTTCTTGGTCCACTGGGCGGCAAGGTGATTCACCTCCGGCGTCATGGTGGCGCTGAAGAAGAGGGTCTGCCGCTCCTCCTTCGGCGGGGTGCTCAAGACGATGCGGCGCACGTCGGGGATGAACCCCATGTCGAGCATGCGGTCCGCCTCGTCGAGAACCAGGATCTCGACCTTGCCGAGATTGACCGCCTTCTGGCGCTGGAAGTCGATGAGCCGACCAGGGGTCGCCACCATGATGTCCACCGGCCCGGCGGTGATCTGCTGCCGCTGCTTCTGATAATCGATGCCGCCGAAAACGGAAAGCACCGTGAGCCCGCTGTATTTGGCCAGCGCCTCCGCCTCCTTGCCGATCTGGATCACCAGTTCGCGGGTCGGGGCAAGAATCAGCGCCCGGGGCGTGGCCGCCGGATGGTCTGCACCGCGCGGCCTGGCGAGAAAGGCGGTGATGAGGGTGATGAGAAAGGCGGCGGTCTTGCCGGTGCCGGTCTGGGCCTGGCCGATGACGTCGCGGCCGGCAAGGCTGTGATTCAGGGTTTCGGCCTGGATGGGGGTGCAGTACTGGAAACCGAGGTCGGCGATGGCGTGCATGACTTCCGCCGGCAGGGGGAGGTCGTGAAAACGGCTCTTGCCCTCCTCGGGCACCACCGCGAATTCTTCCGGGTTCCACGGCGCTTCGGCCGCCATCGCCGGTTGCGCCACGCCCTCCTCCATCGGCTTTTTCTTGCGCCGCCGCCGGCGCTTGTTGCGGGAACCCGGCTCGGCCGCCGCCTCCTGGGTCTCGATGGACGTGGCCACCACGTTCGTTTCTTCAGCCTGCGGTTGTGCCGTGGGGCGTTTGCCGCGGAAAAACTGCAACAGTCGTTTGATCATGCATCCTTACCTGATGACGAGAATGGGGCGCCGGCCTCCCCTCTTGTACA
>JBFLYY010000013.1:0-14036 GCA_040756495.1 Thermodesulfobacteriota bacterium
CGGCCGGACTCCGGGTGTCGAGGTGCTCATTTCCAAGGACATGAGCGAGGTGGAGGACGGCAAGGTTACCATCGAAGGGCCGGACATCAAGGACATCCAGCAGGGCCAGAACCTGCCGCTCGCCATCCTGGTCGAGGTTGCGGGCCGCGAGATGCAGTCCGACTTCGAGCCGATCCTGGAGCGCCAGTTTCACCACCTGATCAACTACATCCAGGGCATCATGCACATGGGCCAGCGGAACATCATGTGGGTCCGCATCGGCAAGGCCGCGGTGGAGAAGGGTCTTTCCTTCACCCACATCGGCAAGGTGCTCCATGGCAAGCTCCATCAGGAGTTCGGCGCCATCGTCGATAAGATCCAGGTCAAGATCTATACCGACAAGGCCAAGGTCGAAGAGGTGATGGATCTGGCGAAGAAGGTCTATGCCGAGCGCGACGAGCGGTTGGGCTCCATGACCGACGAGACCGAGGAGGTCTTCTACTCCTGCACCCTGTGCCAGTCCTTTGCCCCGAGCCATGTCTGCGTCATCACCCCGGAGCGCATCGGCATGTGCGGCGCCTACAACTGGCTCGACGGCAAGGCCTCCTACCAGATCAACCCCACCGGCCCCAACCAGCCGATCCAGAAGGGCGACTGCCTCGATCCGGCGCTCGGCATCTTCCAGGGCATCAACGAGTTCGTGGGCCAGGCCTCCCGCGGCGCGGTGACCGAACTCGCCTGCTACTCCCTGATGAACAGCCCGATGACCGCCTGCGGCTGCTTCGAGGCCATTGCCGCCATGTTGCCCCAGTGTAACGGCATCATGGTGGTCAACCGCGATTTCATGGGCATGACGCCTTCGGGCATGAAGTTCACCACCCTGGCCGGCATGGCCGGCGGCGGCGCGCAGACCCCGGGCTTCATGGGCGTTTCCAAGCACTACATGACGAGCCCCAAGCTCTTCCTGGCGGAAGGCGGTTTGAAGCGCATGGTGTGGATGCCGAAGATGATGAAGGAGGAGATCAGGGACAAGCTCGTCGAGCGCTGCAAGGAGATCGGCATGCCCGAACTCTACGACATGATCGCCACCGAGGAGAACGGCACCACCGAGGAAGAGATCCTGGCGTTCCTCAAGAAGGTCGGCCACCCGGCCCTGACCATGGAAGCGGTTGTCTGATAACGATCAGGACGAATAAGAACGGATTCGTTTTATAACTTTATGAGTTGGTGATTGAGGAGGAACGCACAAATGGCTCTCACAGGTATACAGATCCTCAAGATGCTCCCCAAGAAGAACTGCGGGGAGTGTGGCATCCCGACGTGTCTGGCCTTTGCCATGAAGGTGGCCGCCGGTCAGACCGAGATCGGCGAATGCCCCTATGTGAGCGACGAGGTCAAGGAGCAGATCGGTGAGGCCTCGGCCCCGCCGATCCGGACGGTAAAGTTCGGCTCGGCCGACCACACCTTTACCGTGGGTGGCGAAACCTGCCTCTTCCGCCACGAGAAGCGCTTCGAGAATCCCACCGGCATCGCGGTGCTCGTGACCACCGACATGAGCGACGCCGACGTGGAGGGGCGGCTCGCCCGCTACAAGTCGCTGCGGTATGAGCGCGTCGGCGTCATGCTCCAGGCGGATCTCGTTGCCGTGAAGGACACCAGGGGCGATGGCGCTGCCTTCACCGGTCTGGTCCAGAAGGTACTCGCCGGCGCGGCCGATGCCAAGCTGATTCTCATGAGCGACAAGGCCGACAACCTCGCTGCCGCGGCCAAGGCGTGCGGCGACCGCAAGCCCCTCCTCTACGGCGCCACCCTGGCCAGTGCCGACGCCTTTGCCAATGCGGCCAAGGAACTGGGCTGTCCGGTGGGCGTCAAGGGCAGCAACGTGGACGACACCATCGCCATCAGCGAGAAACTCATGGCGGCCGGCCTGAAGGATCTCATCATCGACACCGGCGCCCGCACCGTGCGCGCCGCCCTGGAAGACAACGTCATGGCCCGCCGGGCCGCGATCAAGACCAAGTACAAGCCGCTCGGTTTCCCGACCCTCGCCTTCCCCTGCGAGATGACCGACGACCCGATGATGGAGGCGATGATCGCCTCGGTGCTCATCGCCAAATACGCCGGCATCGTGGTCCTGTCCGACCTCCAGGGCGACGTGCTCTTCCCGCTGCTCCTGGAACGGCTCAACATCTTCACCGACCCGCAGCGGCCGATGGTGGTGCAGCAGGATGTCTACCCGATCAACGGGCCCGACGAGAACTCGCCGGTCCTCATCACCTGCAACTTCTCCCTCACCTACTTCATCGTCTCCGGCGAGATCGAGGGCAGCAAGGTGCCGAGCTGGCTGCTCATCAAGGACACCGAGGGTCTTTCCGTTCTCACCGCCTGGGCCGCCGGCAAATTCGGCGCCGACATGATCGCCCAGTTCATGAAGAAGGCGGAGATCGAGTCCAAGGTCAAGCACCGCGAACTCATCATCCCCGGCTATCTCGCCTCCATGAAGGGCGAGCTGGAGGAGGAGCTGCCCGGCTGGGCCATCACCATCGGACCCCGCGAGGCTGGCCATCTTCCGGCCTTCCTCAAGGAGTGGAAGCCGGCCGCCTGATTGAGGCTGGCCGACTGAACAACAACAGGCAATGCGAGGGGGGCGGGCCGCTTTGACGCGCCTTCCCCGCGTATCGCCTCCGACCCCCAACCGGTTTGAAAACCGGAGAGGAAAGAGACGGTAGAGAATTCCTATGGCAGAGACGATCACCCTCACCATCAACGGCCAGGCAATCAACGCCGCGCCGGACGAGACCATCCTGGAGGCGGCCCGCAAGGCCGGCATCCACATCCCGAACCTGTGCAGCGTCGAGGGCAGGAATTCGGAGGTGCCCTGCGGCCTCTGCGTGGTCGAGGTGGAAGGTATGGCCGACCCGGTGCGGGCCTGCGCCACCCAGGCCGCGAGCGGCCAGGTGGTGACCACCGATTCGGCACCCCTCAAGAAGATCCGTCAGGAGCGGCTGGCGCGTCTCGCCGAGATCCACTTCGGCGACTGCAAGGCCCCCTGCAACCTGACCTGCCCGGGGCAGATCAATGTCCAGGGCTACATCGCCCACGTGGCCAAGGGCCAGTATGAAGAAGCGGTGCGCCTCGTCATGGAGCGCAACCCCTTCCCCTTCTCGGTGGGCCGCGTCTGCCCGCGTTTCTGCGAAACCCGCTGCCGCCGCATTCTCGTTGACGAGCCGGTCTCCATCAACCACCTGAAGCGCTTTGTCGCCGACTGGTGCATGGCCAACAAGGTGGACCTCAAGCTTTCCCCGGCCGCCCCCACCGGCAAGAAGGTGGCGGTGATCGGCGGCGGCCCCTCGGGTCTTACCGGCGCCTACTACCTTGCCAAGAACGGCCACGACGTGACGGTCTTCGAAGCGGCGCCCAAGCTGGGCGGCATGCTGCGCTACGGACTGCCCAAGTACAAGATTCCCGACAACATCCTCGATTACGAGATCAACACCATCCTGCGCATGGGCATCTCGGTTCGCCTCAGCCAGCGGTGGGGCAAGGATTTCACCCTGCAGTCCCTGAAGGACAGCGGTTTCGAGGCGATTCTTATTACCGTCGGCGCCGGCGTGGATGAGCCGCTCGACATCCCGGGCTGCGGGCTGCCCCAGGTCATTCCGGCCACCAAATTGCTCCGGGAGATCAACGAGGGACACCCTCGCGATTACGGCAAGCGGGCTGCGGTCATCGGCGGCACCAACGTCTCCATGGAGGCGGCCCGTTCCCTCTTGCGCTGCGGCGTCGATGAAGTAACCATCATCTATCCCCGGGCCCAGACGGAAATGGCCGCCAACCAGCGCAATATCCGGCAGGCGGAAGGGGAGGGCGTCCAGTTCCTGCTCATGGCCCAGCCGGTGCAGATCAACGAGGCAGGCGGTTCCCTCGACATGGAGTTGATCCGCACCAAGCTCGGCGAGCCGGACGACAAGGGCATCCGCTATCCCGAGGCGATCCCCGGTTCCAGTATCCGCCTCAAGGTCGATACCGTCATCGCCGCGGTGGGCCAGGCCGCCTGCGCCGACAAGTTCGCCGGCGGCGAACTGGAGGCGACCCTGGAACTGACGCCGAAGAACAACATCAAGGCCAACCCGCGTACCTCGCTCACCAACCACAAGGGCATCTACGCCTCGGGTGATGCGACCAGCGGCCCCCGCTCGGTGATCCAGGCGGTGGTCGGGGCCCGCCGGGCCGCGGAGAACATCCATGCCCAGCTCACCGGCGATGCCCGTGATACCGGTGAGAGCCGCTTCAACTTCACCCGCGGCAGGGGCTTCGACGACGTCGATCTCCGCAACTTCGAGGGGATCAACGTCAAGCTGCGCGAGAAGATGCCGACCCGGCCGCCGCAGATCGCCATCCAGGACTTCGGCGAGGTGAAGCTTGGTTTCTCCGAACAGATGGCGATCACCGAGGCGAACCGCTGCCTCTCCTGCGGCTGTACCGCCTTTGACCGCTGCGACCTGAAGCGCCTGTCCATCGACCACGGGGTCGATCCCAACAAGACAGGCATGGGCACCAGGCCGGTCTACGCCAAGGACTTCAGCCACCCGGCCATCGTGGTCGATCTGAACAAGTGCGTTTACTGCCAGCGCTGCAAGAACTCCTGCGAGTACGACGCCATCGACCTCGTTGGCGGCAACTTCGACGAAAAGGGGCGGCCGCGCTCCATTTCCTTCACGTTCAATGAAAAGTGCATCTCCTGCGGCAAGTGCGTGGACAACTGTTCCACCGGCGCCCTGAACAAGAAGGATCAGATCGTGCCGGTGACCGGCGAGGAGATCAAAAACGTCCGCACCACCTGTCCGTACTGCGGCGCCGGTTGCCAGATGGTGCTGCGGGTGAAGGGCGACACCATCCTGGAGGTGACCGGCGACCAGGATCTGGCGCCCAATTACGGGGCGCTCTGCGTCAAGGGCCGCTTCGGCTTCCACTTCGTGCAGCACAAGGAACGCCTCACCAAACCGCTCATCCGGCGCGGCGGCCAGCTCGTTGAAACCACCTGGGAGGAGGCGCTCAACTATACGGCCAAGCGCTTCTTCGACATCAAGGCGATGTACGGCCCCGACGCCATTGCCGGCTTCTCCTGCGCCCGGGCCACCAACGAAGAAAACTATTTGATGCAGAAATTCATGCGCACAGCGATCGGGACGAACAACATCGATCACTGTGCGCGACTCTGACACGCTCCCACGGTGGCCAGTCTGGCCATCACCTTCGGCAGCGGCGCGATGACCAACTCCATCGCGGACATGAAGAAGACCGACCTCTTCCTGATGATCGGCTCGAACCCGGACACCAGCCACCCGACCATCGGTCTCAGGGTGCACCAGGCCGTTGACCGGGGCGCCAAGCTCATCGTGGTCGATCCGCGCAAGACCGCGCTCGCGGCGCGGGCCGACCTCTGGCTCCGCATCCAGCCGGGCACCGACGTGGCCTTCCTGAACGGCCTCATGCACATCATCCTCAAGGAAGACCTTTGGGACAAGAAGTTCGTTGAGGAACGCACCGAGGACTTCGACGAACTCAAAAGGGTGGTGGAGAAGTACGACCCCGCCTCCGTGAGCGGGATCACCGGCCTCTCCGTGGACGATCTCCACCAGTGCGCCCGCATGTACGCGGCTCCGGGGCGCCATGCCATCTTCCACGGCATGGGCATCACCCACTACACCACCGGCACCGACCGGGTCAAATCCATCGCCAACCTGGCCATGCTCTGCGGCAAGGTCGGCGTGGAGGGCGGCGGCTGCAACCCGCTCCGCGGCCAGAACAACGTGCAGGGCGCCTGCGACATGGGCGCGCTCTTCAACACCCTGCCGGGCTACGGCGGCTTGAACAACGAAGATTTGTTCGAGAAGTACGAAAAACTCTGGAAGGTGAAACTCCCCCGCCGGCCGGGCAAGCCCGCCACCGAGGTGTGGGAAAACATCATCAAGGGCGATATCCGCGGCCTCTACGTCTTCGGCGAAGACCCGGCCATTGCCGACGCCAACATCGGCCACGTGCAGGAGGCCTTGAAGGAGGTGGACTTCCTGGTGGTGCAGGATCTCTTCCTCACCGATACCGCGAAGTACGCCGACGTGGTCCTGCCTGCCGCCTGTTTTGCCGAAAAGGACGGCACCTTCAGCTCCACCGAGCGCCGGGTGCAGCGGGTGAGAAAGGCGGTGGAGCCACCCGGCGACGCAAAGCCGGACTGGCAGATCTTCTGCGAAATCTCGAAGAAGATGGGTTACGACATGGAATACAGCTCTGCCGAGGAGGTCTTCGAGGAGGTGCGCAAGCTGCTGCCGCAGTATGCAGGCATCACCTACAAGCGTCTCGACGAGGTGGGCTTGCAGTGGCCGGTGCCTTCCGAGGATCATCCGGGCACCCCGGTTCTCCACACCAAGACCTTCACCCGCGGCAAGGGCCTCTTTGTGGCCGAGGAGTATATCCCGCCGCGGGAGCCGGTGAGCGAGGAGTATCCGATGCTCTTCACCACCGGCCGCGAGTATGCCCGCTACAACTTCAGTTCCATGACCGGCAAGACCCCGGAGATCGACGTCATCGCGCCCGAGTGCCTGGCCGAGATCAACCCGGCCGACGCGGCCCGCATGGGCATCAAGGAGGGCAGCCGGGTGCGCATCACCTCGCGCCGCGGTTCGGTGGAGATGCGCGCCACCATCACCGACCGCAGCCAGGAGGGCACCGTGTTCACCACCTACAACTACGTGGAGACGCCGGTCAACTTCCTCACCCTGGATGCCCTCGACCGTTTGTCGCGGACGCCGGAGTACAAGCTCTGCGCGGTGAACGTCGAGGTGGTGGAAAGCTAACTTGGTTTCTTAATTGTCGGCCGTGATCCTGCGCCAGCAGGGAAGGGCCGACCAACTTTTGAGAGTGGAGTACTGTATGGGACAGGCAAAGGAGACGAAATCAGGGGCGGTCATGGTGGTCGGCGGCGGTGTCGCCGGCGTCCAGGCGGCGCTTGATTTGACCGAGCTTGGCTACTATGTCTATCTGGTCGAGAAGTCGGCGGCTATCGGCGGCGCCATGGCGCAGCTCGACAAGACCTTCCCGACCAACGACTGCTCGCTCTGAATACTCGCGCCGAAACTGGTGGAGGCCGGTCGGTCTCCCAACATCGAGATTCTGAGCAACGCCGATCTGCTGGACCTTTCCGGCAAGCCGGGCAATTTCACCGCCACGCTGCGGCTGCGGCCGCGCTACATCGACGCGGACAAGTGCACGGCCTGCGGCCTCTGCACCCAGTACTGCCCCCGCCACCTGGTGGACCAGTACAACGAGGGGCTGGCCGTGACCCGGCCGATCCACATCGATTATCCGCAGGCAGTGCCGGCCACCTACTTCATCGACCCGAGCGCCTGTCTGCACCTCAAGCACGGCACCTGCCAGATCTGCGTCCCGGTCTGCCGCTCCAAGGCCATCGACTTCTCCCAGAAGCCGGAGGAGAAGGAACTGAAGATCGGCGCCGTCATCATGGCCCCCGGTTTTGGCCGGATCGGCAACGAGACCCTGGCCAAGTACAGCTACGGCAAGCACGCCGACGTCATGACCAGCCTGGAGTTCGAGCGTCTGCTCTGCGCCTCCGGTCCCTTCGAGGGCGAGGTCAAGTGCCTCACCGACCATCGCCATCCGAAGAAGATCGCCTTTATCCAGTGCGTGGGCTCCCGCGACCTGGGCTGCGACAACGGCTACTGTTCGTCGGTCTGCTGCATGTACGCCATCAAGGAGGCCCTGGTCGCCAAAGAGCATGATCCGGAGGTGGAGATCACCATCTACTATATGGACATGCGGACCCAGGGCAAGGACTTCGACCTGGCCCGCGCCAAGGCCGAGGCCAAGGGCATCAGGTTCGTCCGCGCCCGGGTGGCCGACGTCATGCCGTGGAACAAGCAGCTCAAGCTGACCTACTCGCTCCTCGACGGCAGCCACCACTTCGAGGGCTTCGACATGGTGGTCCTCTCCGTGGGCCTCGACGCCCCGGCGGACGCCAGGAACCTGGCCTCCATTGCCGGTTTTGAGCTGAACAACTACGACTTCTGCAAGACCGAGACCTTTGCCCCGCTCTTGACCACCAAGCCCGGCGTCTTCGTGGCCGGCGCCTTCCAGGGGCCCAAGGACATCCCGGAGAGCGTCACCCAGTCGAGTGCCGCTGCCGGCATCGCCTCGGCCCTCATCAAGAAGGATCGCAACAAGGGCTATGTGACCAAGTCCTACCCCAAGGAGCGGAAGCTTGAGAAGGACGAAGAGGTGCGCATCGGCGTCTTTGTCTGCCACTGCGGCATCAACATCGGCAGCGTGGTGGACGTGCCTTCCGTGGAACAGTACACCGAGGGCATGGAAGGCGTGGTCTACCACGCCCAGAGCCTCTACTCCTGCTCCCAGGACGCCCAGGAAGTCATCAAGCAGAAGATCAAGGAACACAACCTGAATCGCATCGTGGTGGCGGCCTGCTCGCCGCGGACCCACGAGCCGCTCTTCCAGGAAACCCTGAAGGATGCCGGGTTGAATCGTTGTCTCTTCGAGATGGTCAACATCCGCGACCAGTGTTCGTGGGTCCATGCCACCGAGCCGGCCGCGGCCACCGCCAAGTCCAAGGATCTGGTGCGGATGGGCATTGCCAAGGCGCGCCACATCCAGCCCCTGCCGGAACAGACCGTGCCGGTCATCAACAAGGCCCTGGTCCTGGGCGGCGGCATCGCCGGCATGACCGCGGCCTTGAACCTGGCGGAGCAGGGCTTCCAGACGACCATCGTCGAGAAGGGCGAGGGGCTGGGCGGCCATGTCCAGCAGTTGAGCTACACCCTGCGCGGCGACAACGTGGTGCAGGTGCTCAAGGAGGTGAACGAGCAGGTCAAGAAGCACAAACTCATCGAGGTGATGACCAACACGGAACTTACCGAGGTAACGGGCTTTGTGGGCAACTTCTCCTCGCGACTCGTGAGCAGGAAGGGCAAGGGCGCCAAGGAATCGACCATCGACCACGGCGTCGTCATCATCGCCACCGGCGGCCGCGAACACCGGCCGGAGAAGGTGCTCGACAACGAGATCAAGTACTCGGCCAGGATCGTCACCCAGAGCGAACTTGAGAAGCGGCTGGCCGGCAAGGGCAAGGATCGGGCCCCGGAATCGGTGGTCATGATCCAGTGCGCCGGCTCCCGCGGCGACGACCTCGCCTACTGCAGCAAGGTCTGCTGCAGCCACGCGGTGAAAAACGCCCTCAAGATCAAGGAGATCAACCCCGACTCCCAGATCGTGGTTCTCTACCGCGACATGCGCACCTATGGCTACGCCGAGGACGCCTACCGCGAGGCGCGCGAGAAGGGCGTGGTCTTCATCCCCTACAGCATGAATGCCAAGCCGAAGATTTCCGGCAGCGGCAAGACGCTGAAGGTGAGCTTCTACGATCCGATCCTGCGGGAAGAGGTGACCATGGCGCCCGAAATGCTGGCGCTTTCCGTGGGCATCGTGCCCGAAGGCACCGAGGAGATGAGCAAGCTGCTGAAGATTCCGGTGAACCAGGACAAGTTCTACCTGGAGGCCCACGTCAAGCTGCGCCCCGTGGAACTGCCCGTTTCCGGCGTCTATGTCTGCGGCCTGGCCCATTCGCCCAAACCCGTGGACGAGATCGTGGTCCAGGCCCAGGCCGCGGCGGCCAAGGCGGCGATTCCGCTGGTCAAGGGCTACGTCTCGGTGGAACCCACTGTCTCCAGCGTGGACAAAGAACTCTGCATCGGCTGCGGCCTCTGCGAATCACTCTGCCCCTACCAGGCCATTCGGGTCAGCAAGGACGAGAACGGCAAGCGCAAGGCCGAGACCATCACCGCCTCGTGCAAGGGCTGCGGCATCTGCGCCTCCCACTGCCCGGTATTCGCCATCTCCATGGGCGGCTTCACCGACGAGCAGATCACCGCGCAGATCAAGGCCTTTGGCGAGACGAGCAACAAGGAGTAACCATGAGCAACGCGACCTTCAACCCCAGGATTCTGGGATTCCTCTGCAACTGGTGTTGCTACGCGGCGGCCGACAGCGCCGGCGTCTCGCGCTACCAGTATCCGCCGAACCTGCGCACCATCCGGATCATGTGCACGGGGAGGCTCGACCCTGCCTTTGTCCTGCGCGGCTTTGCCGAGGGGGCGGACGGCATCTTCACCGGCGGCTGACAACTCGGTGAATGCCATTACCAGGTTGGTAATTACGATGCAATGGGCGTGAACGCCGTTATCAAGAAAGTCCTTGCCGAAGTGGGCATCAAGCCGGAGCGGTTCGGGCTCCAGTGGGCCTCCGCCGCCGAGGCGCCGCGCTTTGTGAAACTCATCACCGAGTTCACCAAGGAGATGCAGGCCCTGGGGCCGCTCGGCCAGGCCGAGGGGTTGAGCCCGGAAGAGGCCAGGGCCCGCATCAAGAAGGCGCTCGATCTGGTGAGCGACCGCAAGCTCCGCATGGGGCTCGGCAACGTCTCGAAGTCCATCCGCAAGGATGCCCTCCTTACCCAGGAGCAGATCACCGCGGCGGTGGAGGAGAAACTCGCCAAGACCATCGCCTCGGGCCTGGGTTCTTCCGAGGCCGCGTAAGTTCTTCGTGATATACTCGCGTACCCAGCGGGGTCGGGTATCAGCCCGGCCCCGCTTTTTGTTGTGCGCGGGGAGGGGCTTTTTTCGCCCCCTTTTTTCTTGACCCCTTCCCCGGAATGCCTTCTTATGGCGCATTCCTTTCCACAAACTGGGCGGGGTTGCGGGATGCGCGAATGAGGGCCGGAACGGCAGCCCTCTTCCGGGCATGATTTTTTTCTCATTTTCAAGGAGGGACGGCGGTGCGGATACCAGGAGTCAGCAAGAAACATCTCTTTTACGAAATGCTCGAAAAACAGGCCCAGGCAGCAGTGAGCGCGGCCCGGGAATTCCGGGTTCTGGTGGACGATTTCGAGAATCTCGCCGCCCAGGCGGCCAAGATCAAGGGGATCGAGACCAGCGCCGACCACATCACCCATGAGCTGGCCAACATGATCGACACCACCTTCGTCACCCCGCTGGACAAGGAGGATCTCCACGCCCTCTCCAGCGAACTCGACGACATCACCGACCGCATCGAGGCCTGCACGGGGAGAATGGTGCTCTATCAGTTTCGCCAGATGCGGCCGGACATGGAGCTGCTGGTTTCGCTCCTGCTGCGGATCACCGAGGCGACCCTGGACGCGGTCAAGACCTTGCGCACCAGGCCCTGCCGGGAGAACGTCCAGGACATCTTCATCCGCATCCACCAGATCGAGAACGAGCACGATGCCGCCTTCCGCAAGGCCCTGGCCAATCTGCTCAACGCCCCGGATGCCGACCCGATCAAGGTCATCAAGTGGAAGGAGGTTTACGACCGGATCGAGTCCGCCGTGGACAAATGCGAGGACGTGGCGCACATCATCGAGAGCGTGGTTGTGAAGTATGCATGAGTTGACGCTCCTCCTTGTCCTGGTGGTGGTCTGTACCCTGGCCTTCGACTATATCAACGGCTTCCACGACACCGCCAACGCCATCGCCACCGTGGTCTCCACCCGGGTTCTCTCCCCGCGCAGCGCCATCATCATGGCCGCTGGCCTCAACTTTCTCGGCGCCTTTTTTTCCACGCACGTGGCGGTGACGATCGCCAGCGGCCTTGTCAATACGGCCCGCTTCCAGCCCGTTGACCTGCACCAGCCAGCCGCCCTGGCCGGCAAATTGAAAAGCCCGGCTGATCCGGTATCCCGCTACGTGGTGGAGCAGCTCTCGCCCGCCACCATCGAGATGCTCAAGGGGTACGCCTCTGAGGGTACGCCGTCGCAGGCGTTGCAGGCGGCCCTGGTCAGCGATTTCAACCGGATCATCACCCGGACCGATCTCTACTCGGCCGAGCGGTTCAAGGATGTCCCCCTCAAACCGGACATGGTCAAAAAGGCGGAGGAGGCAGGGCATCTGAAGCAGGAAAAACTCGCCAGCCTCAACCGCAAGCTCCTGGAAAAGGCATTTCCCGGGGAACTCGATTCCGCCCAGGATTCCTTCCAGGTGGTGATTTTGGCCGCCATTCTGGGCGCCATCGCCTGGAACCTCATCACCTGGAAGTTCGGCATCCCCAGCAGTTCCTCCCACGCGTTAATCGGGGGGCTGGTCGGCGCGGCCATCATCCACGGCGGCGTGCAGGCAGTGCTCTGGCAGGGAATCGTCAGGAAGATCCTTCTCCCCCTTGTGGGCTCGCCGACCATGGGTTTTGCCCTGGGCTTTGTCTTGATGGGCCTTATCTTCAAGACCCTGGCCCATGTCCATCCCGGCCGGGTGAGCGCCACCTTTCGCCACCTGCAGATCTTCTCTGCCGCGGCCATGGCCTTTACCCATGGCCTCAACGACGCCCAGAAGAGCATGGGCATCATCACCATGGCCCTGGTCAGCGCCCGGCTGATCCCCGAACCGGTGGTCCCTGCCTGGGTCGTCTTCTCCTGCGCCGTGGCCATGGCCCTGGGCACCTCGGTGGGCGGCTGGCGCATCATCAAGACCATGGGCCACAAGATCATCCGGCTGGAGCCGGTCCACGGCTTTGCCGCCGAGACCTCGGCAGCCGTCGTGCTCTTTGTCACCAGCCATTTCGGCATGCCGGTCAGCACCACCCACGTTATTTCCGGCAGCATCTTCGGGGTTGGCGCCAGCAAGCGCCTCACCGCCGTACGCTGGGGCGTGGCGCAGAGCATGGTCATGGCCTGGGTTCTGACCCTGCCGGCATCAGGCCTTGTTGCGGCGCTTGCTTACGAACTGTTCACGCTTTTGGGTCTTGGTAGATAACGCCAGAACTTACTTGATACAACCAGCTTTCAGCGGGGTCGGGCCATCAGCCCGGCCCCGTTTTTTTTGATGCCTGATCCCTGGTGGTTGCAAAAAATCGTTTATTGCTCCATGCTGTTAGGTGTGGTGAGCAACATCCGTTCTTAAAATTAGACTGAATTATCGAGCTTATTCGGCAATACCCCACGGGCTTTTTGAGGTGTCTTGTAATGTGGGGGCAGACAAGGACGCAAGAAACGAGTTTGTTCATATCAGTCGCCATAGATTTTTGGCTTCGATCCGAAACGATGATACTCGCAAAGAAAAGGAGAGGGTATGTGTGATTACGTGATCTGGAACGCTATATTCGGCGCGATGGATGAGTTGCGAGTGGCTCGCAGGATCAGAAGTTACACAACGCTGGCGTTTGCCGCGGTGAATGACGGCGTTGACGAATACATTATCGGTTCAATGAATTCCGCAAGTGGACTGGTCGCCGCCAACTTCCGGGGCCTGTAAAGAATTTTGTGTAAATGGCATTTGGGGTTCAGAACTCCGGCAGTCTGTCGTCAAACATGATGCAGAACTGGTTCAGGGCTGATTTCCAGTTCTTGATCGGCATTGTCCAGCGTTTTGCGATATTCGTCAAGGCCAGGTACAGCAACTTGAACATCGCCTCGTCGTTCGGGAAGGAGCCCCGGTTCTTGGTCACCTTCCGTAGTGACATGTTCAGCGATTCGATGGTGTTGGTCGTGTAAATCACCCGGCGAATCTCCGGTGGATAGGCAAAATAGGGGATGATCCGCTGCCAGTTGTTCCGCCACGACTGGCTGACCTTGGGATGGGTCACATCCCATTTTCCCTCGAAGGCGGCCAGATTCGCCTCGGCCTGCTCCACCGTCGCGGCGCTGTAGATCCCCTTCAGGTCATCCGCCATCTCCTTGCGCTGCTTCCAAGAGACGAATTTCAGACTGTGCCGCACCATGTGCACGATGCAGAGCTGGACCTGGGTCGCGGGGTACACTGCCTCGATGGCATCCGGAAATCCCTTGAGCCCGTCAACGCAGGCGATCAGGATGTCCTTCACGCCCCGGTTCTTCAATTCGGTCAAAATACTCAGCCAGAACTTGGCGCCCTCGGTCTCGGCAGCCCACATGCCGAGGATCTCCTTCACCCCGGTCATCGTCACGGCAATCGCCAGGTAGACAGCCTTTTTGACGATCTGGCCATTGTGCC
>JBFLYY010000014.1:0-2534 GCA_040756495.1 Thermodesulfobacteriota bacterium
TCGATCATCAGCGAGGCAATCTCGCGGACCACCTGCTCGTCGTCCATGAGCAGGATGGTGCCGTGGGCGCGGCCATGGGAGCCGGATTCCGGCGGGACGGCCGGTCTTGTCAGCGGCCGGCTGCCGGCCGGGAAGGCCAGTCTGACCGTGGTGCCCCGGCCAGGGGCGCTGGTCACCGTGATGCAGCCCCGGTGGGCGCGGACAATGCCGAGCACTGCCGACATCCCTAACCCCCGGCCGGTGAATTTGGTGGAGAAGAAGGGATCGAAGAGCCGGGTGAGGGTCTCCTCGTTCATGCCGCAGCCGGTGTCCACCACCTCGAGCACCACGTAGCGGCCGGCCGGCAGAGGATGCTGGAACGGGTCGAGCAGGGTGTTGGCGGCAAATTCCTCGACCCTGGTCCGCACCGTGATGGTGGCGCCGTCGCCCCCCTGGTCGGGGATGGCCTCTGCCGCGTTCATGGTGATGTTCATGATGATCTGGCGGAGCTGGGCGGCATCGCCCTCGATGGGGGGCAGGGCGGGGGCCAGTTCGAGCTTGAGGGCCGCCTTCCTGCCGAGGGAGACGTCGAGGATGCTGGTCATCGCCCGCACCAGTTCCGAGAGGTCGAGGGGACCGATGAGGAAGGTGCCGCGGCCGGAGTAGGCGAGCATCTGCCGGCAGAGATCGGCGGCCCGGTTGGAGGCGGTCTCGATGGCCTTCAGATGGTCGTGGAGCGGGGAATCCTGCGGCAGGTCGCGGAGGGCCATGGTGGCGTTGCCGAGGATCGCCATCAGGAGGTTGTTGAAGTCGTGGGCAATGCCGCCGGCCATCACGCCGAGGCTTTCCAGCTTCTGCACGTGGAGGAGCTGGCGTTCCAGCAGGAGTTTTTCCGCCTCGCCCTTCTTGCGTTCCGTGATGTCGAGGCCGAATTCCAGCACCAGCGGGGTATCGTCGATGTCGGTGAAAGGGAAGTCGAAGATCTGGTAGGTGCGGCCGCCGGGGCCGTTTTCCCATTCCCAGTACTGCGGCCCCGGGGCGTCGAACACCATGAAGGTGCGGCAGTTCTCGCAGGGGGTCTCGCGGTGGCGCATGATCTGGTAGCAGAATTTCCCCGCCGGCTCCCCGAAGATCTCGCGAAAGGCGCGGTTGGCGAAGCGGATGGTGTAGTCCGGGGCCTGGAGGTACACGTAGCCGGGCAGCCCGTCCAAAAGATCGTAGAGCTGCTGCCGTTCCTGCCGGATCCTTTCCTCGGCCCGCTTCTGTTCGCTCAAATCGAGGTGGGTGCCCAGCATGCGCAGCGGGCGGCCGTCGCTGTCCCGCTCGACGATCCTGCCCTGGGAGAGAATCCACTTCCATTCCCCCTGTCTGGTGCGCTGGCGGAACTCCACCTTGTACTCCGCGATCTCGCCCCTGAGGTAGGCGTGGAAGAAGGAGGTCACCCGCTCCCGGTCGTCGGGGTGGAGACGGTCGAGCCAGGCCTGGTTGGTCTCGACGAATTCGACCGGATCGTAGCCGAGCATCAGGGCATACTGGTCGTTGACCACCGCCTTGCCGCTGGGGATGTCGAGGTCGTACAGCCCCTGCTGGGCGGCGGTAAGGGCCAGGCGCAGGCGGGCCTCGCTCTCGCGCAGCTGCTTTTCCCGGGCCAGTCGTTCGCTGATGTCGCGGGCGATGCTGAAAAGCACCTGCCCCTCCGGGTACTCCATGAGGTTCACGCGCACCTCGGCCGGGTAGGTGGAGCCGTCCTTGCGGCGATGGGTGCCGCGCACGGTGAGGTGGGGCTGGGCCAGCAGGGCCTGCCAGACCGAGGCGACACTGGCCGGGGAATGGTCGATGTCGATGTCGCTGATGCGCATGGAAAGCAGCTCGGCGCGGCTGTAGCCCGTTGCTGCCATGGCCTGGCGGTTGGCGTCGATGAAGCGGCCTTCCCGGTTGGCCACAAAAAAGCTGTCGCCGGCATTCTCCATCAACTGGCGGAAGCGTTGCTCGGTCTGGCGCAGATCCTGTTCCGCCGCCTGCCGCCGCCGGCTCTCCTGCCAGTTCCGTTCGGAGTAAAGGAAAAAGAGGAAGCAGGGAAAGAAGAGGATCTCCAGATAGTCCTCGATGGCGTCGAGGGAAGGGGCCAGGCCGCTGTGTTCCAGGATGTTGGAGAGCATCACCAGGACATAGACGGCGAGAAAGAGGAGCAAAAAGAGCCAGGAGGTCCGGTCGAGCTGCGTTCTCTTGAGGCGGAAGGCCTGCAGGAAGGCCATGGCGAAGCCGAGCAGGCCGATGGCGTCCAGAAAGACGATGGTCTGCTCCGTCATCATCCCTCCCTTTGCGGCAGGCTCGTCCGCATTCGCAACATGGCCAGGGCGAAGGCGAGGCCGCTTGCGGCCAGGGCGAGGTGTTCCAGGATGTTGCAGGCAACCGGCCAGAACACCCCTTCGACCACGATAAAGAGATGGGCCGCGATCATGGAGCAGAAGCCGAGCAGGAGGGGCAGACGGCTTGGCAGGTCGGGGTTTTTGAGGAGGGGATGGGCGACCCGGCAGGCCACGAGAGCCAGGCCG
>JBFLYY010000015.1:0-8552 GCA_040756495.1 Thermodesulfobacteriota bacterium
TGGACAAGGACAAGTGCGTCGGTGATGAGGAGTGCGTCAGCGCCTGCCCGGCTCAGGTATACGAGATGGTCGATGGCAAGGCCGAGCCGGTGAACGCCGACGAGTGCCTGGGTTGCGAGACCTGCGTTGAGGTTTGTCCCCAGGGTGCCCTCACCGTTACCGAGGTGTAACGTCGCACCGTTGCGTACGAAGCCGCACGTGACTCACAGGCATATCTCCCTTGCGGGGGATATGCCTTTCTTATTTGCGCCTCCGGCGCGGCCCCTTGTTTCGGGCGGGCTGCGCGGCGGGAGGAATGGGTTGTTTGGGTTATGATCCTCCGGCAACTCGGGTCTTTCAAGCCAGGGGCCTCGGTGGTGGCCCACCTTTTTGTCGCCTCCCTGCTCTGGAGCCTGATCGGGACGTATCTCGCGGTGCGGGGCATCCTGCTCTGCGGTGTGGGCTCGCCCTGGACCCTCCTGGCTGCGGTGGCCGTGGGGGCGGTGAAATCCGGCCTGGTCCTGGACCGCACCGCCCGCCGGAATCTCGACCGGATCATGGCCCGTGGGGGGGATCGCTGTCTTGGCGGCGTCTATTCGTGGCGGATGTGGGGATTCATCGTGCTGATGATGCTGCTGGGCCGCTGGTTGCGCCACTCCGGTCTCGATGGCGCCCTTGTCGGTCTTGTCTATCTTGCGGTGGGCACGGCCCTTTTTGCGTCGAGCCGTCTTTTCTGGCGGCAGTGGTGGCTGGCCAGGCAGGGCTGAGAGGGGAGCATGGCAACACCTTCCTATAACCGGGTCTCCGTCGATCTGGCCGCGCTGCGCCACAATTTCGCGGCGCTTCAGGCCTGGGTGGGGGAGAAGGTGCGGGTCATGGCGATGGTCAAGGCCAATGCCTACGGCCATGGCCTGGTGGCGGCGGCCCACGCCTTTGCCGCCGCCGGGGCGCGCACCTTCGGGGTGGCCGAACTGGAGGAGGCAGTGGCCCTGCGCGAGGCCGGGGTCGAGGGCGAGATCGTGGTTCTCTTCGGTGCCCCTGCCGGGGCGGCCGCCGAACTGGTCCACTACAATCTGACCCCGGTGGTCTTTGACCGGGAAGGGCTCGCCGAACTCTCCCGGGCGGCGGTGGCGGCGCGGAAGAGGGTCGGCGTCCATCTCAAGGTCGATGTGGGCATGGGGCGGCTGGGCGTGCTGCCGGCCGGAGTGGGGGGGATGGTGGCTGCCATCCGGGATGTGCCCGGCCTTTTTCTGGCCGGCCTCCTTTCCCATTTCCCCCAGGCGGACCAGGACCGGGGCGACACCGAGGCCCAGTACCGGGAATTTGCCGAGGTGCGCGACGCGGTCGCCGCCATGGTGCCCGGCATGACGCTGGCCCATATCGCCAATTCCGCGGCGTTGCTCCGTTTCCCCGCGGCCCATGTCACCATGGTGCGGCCGGGGATCAGCCTCTACGGCTACTACCCGTCGGCGGAGAGCCGCCGGCCGGAGGTGCGGCTTCTGCCGGCCATGGGTTTCCATACCCAGGTACTCCAGGTCAAGGAGGTGCCGGCTGGCTACGGCGTCAGCTACGGCCATCGTTTCGTCACCGGCCGGTCCACCCGGCTTGCCGTGCTGCCGGTGGGCTACGACGACGGCTACCTGAGGGGTCTCACCGGCAAGGCCCAGGTGCTGATCCGGGGCCGGCGGGTGCCGGTGGTGGGCACCATCTGCATGAACGCCTGTATCGCCGATGTGACCGAAATCGCCGGCGTGGCCCCCGGCGAGCCGGTGGTGCTCATGGGCAAAAGCGGCGAGGCGACCATCGACGCCGATGAGATCGCCGGCTGGCTGGGCACCATCTCCTACGAGGTGCTTTGTTTGTTTGGTTCGCGCAACCGACACGTGTATAGTGAAGCGGGGGCGTGACCAGCGGAAAGGAGTTTCTGCCGACGGCGCTGCGGCGCCGTTCTTTTCGAGGAAGCCATGATTAGATCGCGTTTGAGGAAGAGGATTGACCGCTGTTTTGCCCAAGGTGTCGAGCTTGGTTACTGGACCGAGGCCGCGGCCGGGCTCTATGCGGTGGAGGAGCCCAAGCACGCGGGCCAGGGCGACTATGCCACCAACTTCGCCATGGTGGTGGCGGGCAAGGAGAAGAAGAAGCCCCGGGAGGTTGCGGCCCAGCTGGTGGAGCTGCTTTCCACCCACACCGACCTCCTGGCCAAGGTCGAGGTCGCAGGGCCCGGCTTTGTCAACTGCTTCCTGAAGGAAGGGGTATGGCAGTCGGTGCTGCCGGAGATCTGCTCCCAGGGCAAGGAGTTCGGCCTGTGCGACGTCGGCCGCGACAGGAAGGTGCTGGTGGAATTCGTCAGCGCCAATCCCACCGGCCCTCTTTCCGTGGGCCACGGCCGCCAGGCGGTGCTGGGCGACGCCATCGCCCGGCTGCTGGAGTCCACCGGCCACGCGGTGACCCGGGAATACTACTACAACGATGCCGGCCGCCAGATGCGGGTTCTGGGCGAATCGACCCGGGCGCGCTATCTCGAACAGTTGGGCCTTCCCTTCGAGTTTCCGGAGGATGGCTACCAGGGCCAGTACATCCGGGACATCGCCCGGGAACTCATCGACGAGCAGGGCGATCGCCTGAAGGCGGTGGCCGAGGTCACCCCTTTCAAGGAAAAGGCGGAGCAGGTCATTTTCGCCGACATCAACAACACCCTCTCGCGCCTTTCCATCCGCTTCGACAACTACTACAACGAGCACTCCCTCTACGAGAACGGCCTGGTGGACGACGTCATCGCCACCCTGCGGGCCAAGGGGCTGGTTTACGACAAGGAGGGCGCGGTCTGGTTCAAGACCACCGAGTTCGGCATGGAGCAGGACCGGGTCATCGTCAAATCGAGCGGCGAGCCCACCTACCGCCTGCCGGACATCGCCTACCACCGTGAGAAGTTCCGGCGCGGCTACGACTGGATGGTCAACATCTTCGGCTCCGACCACATCGCCACCGTGCCGGACGTCCTGGCCGGGGTCAAGGCCCTGGGCTACGACCCGGACAAGGTGACGGTGGTCATCCACCAGTTCGTGACCCTGCTGCGCGACGGCCAGCAGGTGAAGATGTCCACGAGGAAGGCGAACTTCGTCACCGTGGACGAGCTGCTCGACGAGGTGGGGCCTGATGTGGCGCGCTTCTTCTTCCTGATGCGCAAGGCGGACAGCCAGCTCGAGTTCGATCTGGCGCTCGCCACCCAGCAGAGCCAGGAGAACCCGGTCTTCTATGTCCAGTACGCCAATGCCCGCCTGACCAGCATCGCCAAACAGGCGGAGGGCAAGGGGGTGGTGCGCGGCGAGCTTTCCGAGGCGCTCCTGGCCCGCCTCACCGCCGAGGAGGAACTCCATCTGCTCAAGGCCATGGCCGCTTACCCGGCCCTGGTGGAACATGCGGCCCTGGCGCTCGAACCCCATCGCATCGTCTTCTTCCTCCAGGAGCTTGCCGCCCACTTCCACAGCTACTACAATAAGCACCGCGTGATCGGCGAGGATGTCGAGCTGAGCCGGGCGCGGCTCTGGCTCTGCGAGGCGTTGCGCGTCGTCATCCGTAACGGATTGACCCTCATCGGGGTGTCGGCCCCGGAAACCATGTAGGCCAAGGCTATGAGCAACGGCGTCAAGAAAATCGCGTTTCGTTTCGAGTTGACCTGGGGCGGGATGTTCGGTCTCGTCGCGGTCTGCGGCTGCATCTTCCTCTGGCTTTTCCTGCTCGGGGTCTGGGCCGGTCAGACGGTGCTCCTGCCGCCGGAGGGCACCCAGTCGATCTCCTTTGCCCGCCTGACCGGCAAGCCGGAGGCGAAGGAGCCGAAGGCCAAGGGGGCGACTGCCAGCCAGCCAACCGGAACGGCTCCAGCCCAGGAGGAAGCGGCGGCCAAGCCGGCAGCGGCCGAACCCTCCTATTTTTCCTTGCAGGTCGGCGCCTTCCGCGATCCGGAGCTGGCCAACCAGGCCAAGACGGAGTGGGAGAATCGCGGCCACAAGGTCTTTGTCCAGCCGGCCAGCGAGAACAGCGACGGCATGATCCGGGTCTTCGTCGGCAAGTTCGAGAAGCTCTCCGAGGCCAATGCCCTGGCGGCGAAAATCGACCACGAGGAAGGGGTGCAGGCCTACATCGCCCTGCTGCCCGCCTCGAAGATCCACCTGCCCTAGGCGAAGGAGGCCGCCATGATCCGCAACGCCAGCATGGCAGACGTGAAGGCCATCTACAATCTCCTGCACCATTTCGCCGGCAAGGGGCTGCTCCTCGGCCGTTCGCTCAGTTCCCTCTACGACCAGCTGCGGGATTTCAAGGTCTATGCCGAGAACGAAAAACCGGGCGAGGCGGCGCCGGTGATCGGCGTCTGCGCCCTCCATATCTGCTGGGAGAACCTGGCCGAGATCCGTTCCCTGGCCATTGCCGAAGAGGAGCAGGGCAAGGGGCTGGGTTCGCAGCTGGTGCGTTCCTGCCTTGCGGAGGCGGAGAAATTCGGCATCAACCGCGTCTTTACCTTGACCTATCAGCCGGAATTCTTTAAAAAACTCGGGTTCCGGCCCATCGACAAGAACGAGTTGCCCCACAAGGTGTGGAGCGACTGTATCCACTGCCCCAAATTCCCGGACTGCAACGAAGAGGCGCTGGTCTGGGAGCGGGGCGCCTAGAGGAGCACGACACGGATGTTTGGCAAGGTGTTGCATCGCATATTCGGCAGCAAGAACGACCGGGTGTTGAAGGCATTGCAGCCGATCGTGGCCCGGGTCAACAGCCTGGAACCGGAGATAGCGCGGCTCGACGACAGCCAGCTTGCGGCCAAGACCGCGGAGTTCAAGGGGCGCATCGTCAACGGCGAGACGCTCGACAGCCTGCTGCCCGAGGCCTTTGCCGTGGTCCGCGAGGCAGGGCGTCGGGTCTTGGGCATGCGCCACTTCGACGTGCAGCTCGTTGGCGGCATCATCCTCCACCAGGGCAAGATCTCGGAGATGCGGACCGGCGAGGGCAAGACCCTGGTGGCGACGCTGCCGGTCTACCTCAATGCCCTGACCGGCCGCGGGGTGCACGTGGTAACGGTGAACGACTACCTTGCCCGGCGCGACGCCGAATGGATGGGTCAGCTCTACCGTTTCCTGGGCCTTTCCGTGGGGATCATCGTCCACGGCCTCGACGACGCCGAGCGCAAGGAGGCCTACAACGCCGACATCACCTACGGCACCAACAACGAGTTCGGCTTCGACTACCTGCGCGACAACATGAAGTTCGATCTGGCGAGCTTTTGCCAGCGGCCGTTCTATTATGCCATCGTCGATGAGGTGGACTCCATCCTGATCGACGAGGCGCGCACCCCGCTCATCATCTCGGGGCCGGCGGAGATGTCCACCGACCTCTACGTCAAGGTGAACCGGATCATCCCCAGGTTCCAGGCCGAGGAGCACTACGCCATCGACGAGAAGGCGCGCACCGTGGCCCTCACCGAGGAGGGCGTGGCCCTGGGCGAGAAGCTCCTGGACGTGGACAACCTCTACGACCCGCGCAACATCGAGTGGCTCCACCACCTGAACCAGGCCATGAAGGCGCATCTCTTGTTCAAGCGCGATGTCGATTACCTGGTGCGCGACGGCCAGGTGGTGATCGTCGATGAGTTCACCGGCCGCGCCATGCCGGGCCGCCGCTTCAGCGACGGCCTGCATCAGGCATTGGAGGCCAAGGAAGGGGTCAAGGTGGAGAACGAGAATCAGACCCTGGCCTCCATCACCTTCCAGAACTACTTCCGCATGTACGAAAAATTGGCGGGCATGACCGGCACCGCCGACACCGAGGCCGCCGAGTTCAAGAAGATCTACAATCTCGACGTCACCGTCATCCCCACCCACAACCCCATGGTCCGCGTCGATTACGCGGACGCGGTCTACAAGAACGTCCAGGCCAAATATCGCGCCATTGTCCGCGAGATCAAGGAACTCCATGCCAAGGGGCAGCCGGTGCTCGTTGGCACCATCAGCATCGATGTCTCGGAGAAGATTGCGAACCTCCTCAAGAAGGAGGGCATCCCCCATTCGGTCCTGAACGCCAAGCACCACGAGAAGGAGGCGCAGATCGTGGCCGAGGCGGGCCAGAAGGGCAGGGTGACCATCGCCACCAACATGGCGGGCCGCGGCACCGACATCAAACTGGGCGACGGGGTCGCGGAACTCGGCGGCCTCCACATCCTCGGCACCAGCCGCCACGAGTCCCGCCGCATCGACAACCAGCTCCGCGGCCGCTCCGGCCGCCAGGGAGATCCGGGTTCCTCCCGCTTCTACCTCTCCCTGGAGGACGACCTGCTGCGGATCTTCGGCTCGGACCGCATCTCCGGCATCATGGAGCGCCTCGGCATGGAGGAGGACGAGCCCATCGAGCACGCCATGATCAGCCGGGCCATCGAGAACGCCCAGCGCAAGGTGGAGGGCCACAACTTCGAGATCCGCAAGCATCTGCTCGAATACGACGACGTGATGAACAAGCAGCGCGAGGTGATCTATCGCCAGCGCCGCGAGGTGCTTTCGAGCGAGGACTTGAGCGAGGTGGTGGCCGACATGCTGGCCGACCTCGCCGCGGTCGCGGCAGCGGATTTTGCCGAAGAAAGGCTCGATTCCGAGGATTGGGACTGGGTTGCCATCGACGAGCGCTTCCTTGTCACCTTCGGCTTCCCCCTGCCGTGGAGCGCGGAGGAGCGGGAGGGGCTCAATGAGGAGAATCTGGCCGAGCGGCTGCTCGCCACCCTCAAGGGACGCTATGCGGAACGGGAAGAGGAACTCGGCCGCGAGAATCTGCGCCATCTCGAACGGCTCATCCTCCTCCAGATGGTGGATACCCACTGGAAGGAGCACCTCCTCAACATGGACCACCTCAAGGAGGGCATCGGCCTCCGGGGCTACGGTCAGAAGAACCCCCTGAACGAGTACAAGAAGGAGGGGTTCGCCATGTTTATGGCCATGATCGAGACGGTGAAGCAGCAGACCGTGAACACCCTCTTTCGGGTGCAGCTGGTGGCGGCCGACGAGGTGAGCCAGCTCGAGGAGGAGCAGCGCCAGCGGCAGCCTCCCATGCAGTTGAGCCACGGCGAGGAGGAGGCGGAGCGCAAGCCCCAGGTGCGGGAGGGCGAGAAGATCGGCCGCAACGATCCCTGCCCCTGCGGCAGCGGCAAAAAATACAAGCGCTGCTGCGGCCAGCAGGAGTAGACGGCAAGCGGAGAAGGCGACCATGACGGCCTTTACTTTTACTCATTTGACGGTCCAGGGCTTTCGCGGCGGTGCGGTCAAGTCGGGCATCCGCGGCAAGGATCGCCTCGATCTCGGCCTCATCGTGAGCGACCGGCCGGCGGTGGCGGCCGGGGTCTTCACCACCAGCCAGGTCAAGGCGGCGCCGGTGGTGCTCGGCCACGAGCGGCTGAAAAAGGGCAAGGCCCAGGCGATCCTGGTCAATTCCGGCATCGCCAACGCCTGCACCGGCGAGGAGGGCATGCGCAACGCCAGGCTCACCGCGGCCATGGCCGCCGACGCCCTGGACGTTGCCGAGGAACTGGTCCAGGTTTCCTCCACCGGCGTGATCGGCATGCAGCTTGAAGTGGAATGTTTTCGCTTCGGCATCCCCAAGCTGGCTGAGCGGCTCAGCCCGAACGCTCTCGGCGAGGTGGCCCTGGCCATGATGACCACCGACACCGTGCCCAAGACCGCGGTGCGGGAGTTCGCCGTGGCCGGCAAGACGGTGAAGCTCGTCGGCATGGCCAAGGGCGCCGGCATGATCATGCCCAACATGGCGACCATGCTCTGCTATCTCCTCACCGACGCGGCGGTGGAGGCGGAGACCCTGCGCGCCATGCTCAAGGAGGCGGTGGCTCAATCCTTCAACGTCATCACCGTGGACGGCGACACGAGCACCAACGACACCGTGCTTCTCCTGGCCAACGGCCAGGCCGGCAATGCCGTGATCGCCGCCGCCTCGCCGGAGCGCGTCCTCTTTCAGCAGCAGTTGAACGCGATCTGCCGCGATCTGGCGCTCCAGATCGTCCGCGACGGCGAGGGCGCCACCAAGCTCGTCACCGTACGGGTGCAGGGGGCGAAGAGCACCGTCGAGGCGGAGCAGGCGGCCCGCACCATCGCCAACTCCAACCTGGTCAAGACCGCCTTCTTCGGCGAGGACGCCAACTGGGGTCGGATCATCGCCGCCCTGGGCCGTTCCGGCGTGGCCTTCGATGCCGACCTGGTTTCCATCGCCTTCGACGACGTGGTCATGGTGGAAAATGGTCTCGGCCGCGGCAAGGAGGTGGAGGCGCGCGCCACCGAGGTGCTCAAAAAGAGGGAGTTCGCCGTTATTGTCGATCTCCACGGCGGGGCGGCCTCTGCCGAGGTCTTCACCTGCGACTTCTCCATGGAGTATGTGACCATCAACGCCGATTACCGCACCTGACCGTTTTTCCGGGGCGGGGGCCGTCGCGGCCTCCGTCATCCCTCTCCTTTCGTCCTTTCGCGCCGTTCTGCCACGCTGTGGTGGAGCCGTTTTTTCCTGCCTTCTTGTAACAAATTTATTTGACA
>JBFLYY010000016.1:0-7790 GCA_040756495.1 Thermodesulfobacteriota bacterium
CCTCCCTGCCCTTGTATTACTTACGGAAGGGCATGCCCATTGCCCGCAAGAGAAACCGGCCTTCCTCATCGGTCTTGGCCGTGGTGGTGATGGCAATGTTCAATCCCTTAATCTTGTCGATCTTGTCGTAGTCAATCTCCGGGAAGATGATGTGCTCCTTGATTCCCAGAGAGTAGTTGCCCCGGCCGTCGAAGGCCTTGAGCGAGATCCCGCGGAAGTCGCGCACGCGCGGCAGCGCGATGTGCACCAGCTTGGCGAGGAAATCGTACATCCGGTCGCCGCGCAGGGTCACCCGGCAGCCGATGGGCATGCCCTCGCGGAGCTTGAAGGTGGCGATGGACTTCTTCGCCCGGGTCACCACCGACTTCTGGCCGGCAATGAGGGTCAGCTCATTGTTGGCGGAGTCGATGATCTTCGGATTCTGCACCGCCTCGCCCAAACCCATGTTGAGCACGACCTTCTCTATCTTCGGAACCTCCATGATGTTCTTGTAGCCGAACTCCTTCATGAGCTGCGGCACACATTCATTGAGGTACTGTTCTTTCATTCCAGCCATATCGCCTCCCAACCAGCACTAGGCCTTTGCTTCCACGGATTCGTTGCACTTCTTGCACACCCGAACCTTGGAGCCGTCTTCCAATGTCTTGTTGCCTACCCGAACCGTCTTCGAACACTTGGGGCAGATGAGCATCAGGTTGGAGAGGTCCACCGACGCCTCCTTCTCGATGATGCCGCCCTGCTGATTGAGCGCGCTCGGCTTGGTGTGGCGCTTGATGATGTTGATCTTCTCCACCACCGCCCGGCCGCGATCGCGATCAATCTTGATGATCTTGCCGACCCGGCCCTTGTCCTTGCCGGTGATCACCTCGACCTGATCGTTCAATTTCAGATGACACGTTTGCTTCTGCATGGCCATAGCCTCTTTTTGCGCAAAACCCTAGAGCACCTCGGGTGCCAGGGAAATTATCTTCATGTAACCCTTGGGCCGCAGTTCGCGGGCCACCGGCCCGAAAATGCGGGTGCCGATGGGCTCGCCGGCGTTGTTGATCAGCACCGCGGAGTTGTCGTCGAAGCGAACCGAAGTCGCGTCCGTACGCTGGAACTCCTTGCTGGTCCGGACGACAACGGCCTTGACCACGTCGCCCTTCTTGACCTTGGCATTGGGAATCGCCTCCTTGACGGAGACCACGATCACGTCGCCAATCCGCGCATACCGCCGCCTGGTGCCGCCAAGCACACGAATGCACATGACCTTCTTGGCGCCAGAGTTGTCGGCCACATTCAATACGGTTTCAGTCTGTATCATTGCATCACCCGCTGACTCAGCAATTCGCTCGCAAAGAGAGCGAACACCCTCTCGTTAAACAGCCTTCTCGATGATCTCGCGCACCCGCCACCGCTTCTGCTTGCTCAGTGGCCGGCACTCCTCGATCAGAACCCGATCGCCGATGCTGCAGATGTTCTCCGGGTCATGGGCCATGTACTTCACCCGGCGACGGATATACTTGCCGTACAGACCATGCTTGACCAACTGGTCGGTCTGCACCACCGCGCTCTTGTCCATTTTATTGCTCACCACCAGACCGATTCTGGTCTTCTTGGACTTCTTCGTTTCGCTCATCTGCATTTCCTACCAAGTTGGGGATAGATCTTCACGCATCGCCTGGCGCTTACTGCTCGCGCGACGCATGCAGCAAGGTCTTGATCCGGGCGATGTCCTTGCGGAGTGCCCGAATCTTGGCCGTGTTCTCAAGCGGCCGGATGCTGTGCTGAAACTTGAGCTTGAACAGTTCCTCGGAGAGGGCCTTGGCCTTGGCGGTCAGCTCCTCCGTGCCCATTGCGCGGATTTCTTTCATTTTCATAACGTGCTACCCACTTCGACGACTTTAGTCGGAAACGGCAGTTTGTTGCCGGCCAGCCGCAGGGCCTCCTTGGCGACCTCGGGCTCGACCCCGGCCAGCTCGTACAGAACCCGGCCCGGCTTGATAACGGCCACCCAACCCTCCGGGGCACCCTTGCCGCTACCCATGCGAGTTTCCGCCGGCTTCCTGGTGTACGGCTTGTCGGGGAAGATGCGGATCCACATCTGGCCGCCGCGCTTGACGGTGCGGCTGATGGTGATACGGGCAGCCTCGATCTGCTGGGCAGTCATCTTGCCGCAGGTCATGGCCTTCAAGGCGTATTCGCCGAAGGCGATGGAGGAACCGCGGTGGGCGGCGCCACGCATCCGGCCTTTCATTACCTTTCTATGCTTTACTTTCTTGGGACTCAGCATATCGCTCCCTAATCCGTCTCGAATTTCCCCGGCGCGACCTTACGGCCGCGACCGTCTTGCACTTCGCTTATTCCGCGGCAACCAGATCCTGGTCGCTCAGAACCTCACCCTTGAAGACCCATACCTTGACACCGATGATGCCATAGGTGGTCTTGGCCTCGGCAAAGCCGTAGTCAATGTCCGCCCGCAGGGTGTGGAGAGGCACCCGGCCCTCGCGGTACCACTCGCGGCGGGACATCTCCGCGCCGCCGAGCCGACCGGAACAGGCGATTTTAATCCCCTGGGCGCCGAACTTCAAGGCCATATTCACCGACTTCTTCATGGCGCGGCGGAAGGCCACGCGGCGCTCAAGCTGCTGGGCCACGCTCTCGGCCACCAGCTGGGCATCGGCCTCGGGACGGCGAACCTCCTGGATGTCGAGCAGACACTCGCGGCCGGTGCGGCGCTCGAGATCGCCCTTCAGAACCTCGATCTCGGAACCCTTCTTGCCGATGATGATGCCCGGCCGGGCGGTGTGCAGCTTCACGCGGATCTTCTCGCCGGTGCGGGCGATCTGGATCTTCGACACGCCGGCATGGTAGAGCCGGCTCTTGAGGTACTTGCGGAGGCTCTGGTCCTCCAGGAAATACTTGGCGTACTCCTTGTCCGCGTACCACACCGAATCCCAGGTGCGGATGACGTTCAGCCGTAAACCTACTGGATTAACTTTCTGGCCCAAAACCTTCCTCCATTCACAAAGATAGTGTGGCCTCGCCGCCACCGTCGAACATCGTGGTTTATTGTTCGTCCAGCACCACGGTGATGTGGCTGGTCCGCTTCAAAATCCGGCCGGCACGGCCCATGGGCATCGGGCGAATCCGCTTGAGCATCGCCCCGCCGTCCACATAGATCGTCTTGACATAGAGGGTATCCACGTCGATCGATTCGTTGCGGGTGGCGTTGGCCACCGCCGACTCGATGATCTTCCGCAGGATACGCGCACCCTTCTTCGGCATGAACCGCAGGGTGTTCAACGCGTCTTCGACCCGCTTTCCCCGCACCAGATCGGCAACCAAACGGGCCTTCTGGGGAGAGATTCTAATCTGTCGCGCAAGCGCTCTTGCTTCCATCGCTCAGCTACTCCTTATGCCTTGAATCACACCGCTACGGGCTGACTACTTTTTCTTGTCGGTCCCGTGACCATGGTAGGTCCGGGTGGGGGAAAACTCGCCCAGCTTGTGGCCCACCATGTTCTCGGTGACATAGACCGGGATGAACTTCTTGCCGTTGTGGACGGCAAAGGTCAGACCGATCATCTCCGGCACGATGTCGGAGCGGCGGGACCAGGTCTGGATGACCTTGCGTGACCCTTCTTCCTTGGCCTTCATGACCTTCTGCAGCAGATGGTCGTCAACGAAGGGCCCTTTCTTGATCGAGCGTGCCATGTGTACTGTCCCCTAATTAGGATCTCTTTTTCACGATGTCTTTGTCCGAACTCTTCCGGCCGCGGGTCTTGAAGCCCTTGGTCGGCATACCCCACGGCGAACATGGGTGACGACCGCCGGAGCTGCGACCCTCGCCACCGCCCATCGGATGATCGAGCGGGTTCATGGCCACGCCGCGGACCTTGGGCCGACGGCCCTTCCAGCGGCTGCGCCCGGCCTTGCCGATGCTCTCGCTCTCGTGTTCGATGTTGCCGACCTGGCCGATGCTCGCCCGGCAGCTCTTGTGGAAGCGGCGGACCTCGCCGGAGGGGAGCTTCACCAACACGTGATCCCCTTCCTTGGCCATCAACTGGGCCGCACCGCCGGCGCTGCGCACCAGCTGGCCACCCTTGCCGATCTTCATCTCCACGTTGTGGATGATGCTGCCGAGCGGCATGTTGCCCATGGGCAGGCAGTTGCCCGGCTTGATGTCGACCAGCTCGCCGGCCACCACGGTATCGCCCACCTTGATGCCGGTCGGCGACAGGATGTAGCGCTTCTCGCCGTCCACGTAATGGAGCAGGGCGATGTTGGCGGTGCGGTTCGGATCGTACTCGATCGCCGCGACCTTGGCGGGAATATCCACCTTGTCGCGCTTGAAGTCGATGATGCGGTACTTCTGCTTGTGGCCGCCGCCGAGGTGGCGGGAGGTCACCCGGCCCAGGTTGTTGCGGCCGCCCGACTTGTTGAGTATCCGGACCAGACCCTTGACCGGTCTCTCCTTGGAAAGGTCGTCGCGAACGATGGTGACCAGCGTCCGCCGTCCCGGTGATGTTGGCTTGTAGGTTTTTAATGCCATTTGGAACCCCGATTGCTGTATTGCAGAATTTTCTCGTCAGTTTCGGTTGCGTCGTCCAGGAGCCGCTTACAGCTCGCTGAGGAAGTCAACCTTGCTGCCTTCTGCCAAGGTTACAATTGCCTTCTTCCAGTCGGAGGTCTGCCCGACGTTCCGGCCCAGCCGCTTTTCCTTGCCCGGCATGTTGGCCGTCCGCACCCCTTCAACCTTCACGTTGAAGAGACCTTCCACCGCCTGCTTGATCTCGTGCTTGTTGGCGCGGGGGTCAACCCGCAGCACGATCTGGTTGTGCGCCTCCTGCAGGCCCATGCCCTTCTCGGTCAGGCGCGGCTTCTTGATTACCTCAAAGATGTTCATGACAATAACCTCTCTTCCAGCTGGCCGATGGAGGGCTGCAGCAGAACGATGTGCTTGTGCAGCAGGATGTCGTAGACATTGAGCCCGGCCGCCGGCAGCACCTTGAAACCCGGCGCGTTGCGGGAGGAGCGCTCCAGCGCATCGATCCGCTCCGGGGTGACGATCAGGGCGTTCTCGATGGCAAAGGCATCCATCACGCTCAGGAACTTCTTGGTCTTGATCTCGTCCAGCGTGAAATTGTCGAGCACCAGCATGAGGTTGTCGCTGAAGCGGGCGCTCAATGCCATGCGCAGACCGAGCTTCCTGACCTTGCGCGGCATCTTGTAGCCGTAGCTGCGCGGGGTCGGGCCGAAGACCGTACCACCACCGCGCCACAGGGGCGAACGGCGGTTGCCGGAACGGGCCCGGCCGGTACCCTTCTGCTTCCACGGCTTCTTGCCGCTGCCGCTCACGTCGGAGCGGGTCTTGGTGCAGGCGTTGCCCGCACGGCGGTTAGCCCGCTGCATCTGGACAATGTCATGGAGAAGGTGCGGATTCACCTCGACCCCAAAGAGGGCGTCGTTGAGTTCGATGTCGCCCACCTTCTCCTTGTTGATGTTGTATACTTGCGTTACGGCCATGGAGGCACCCCCAAGTGCAACAGCGAAACGAACTTGTTCGCTACTTTGTGTAAATCTGGATCAGACCCTGCTTGGCGCCGGGTATGCCACCCTTGACGACTACCACATTCTGCTCCGGACGGACATCGACGACCATGCAGTTCTTCTTGGTCACCTGATTGGTGCCCATGTGGCCGGGCAGCTTCTTACCCTTGATGACGCGGCTCGGCCAGGCGCTGCAGCCAATGGAACCAGGCGCGCGATGGAACATGGAGCCGTGGGTGGCGCGGCCGCCCTTGAAGCCATGGCGACGGACAACGCCCTGGAAGCCGCGGCCCTTGGTCTCGCCCTGGATATCGACCAGGTCGCCGGCCTTGAAGAGGTCGGAAACCATGATCTCCTGCCCCACCTCGTACTGCGCCGGATCCGCCACCCGGAATTCCCGGATATGCAGGAAGCCGCCCTTGCCGGCCGCCTTCAGGTGCCCGGCCATGGGCCTGGTCAGCCGCGATTCCCTGCGGGCGCCGAATCCGAGCTGGATGGCGTTATACCCTTCCTTGTCAACGGTCTTTTTCTGGAGAACCACGCAGGGCCCGGTCTCGATTACGGTGACCGGAACTACTTCGCCGCGCTCCGTGTACATGCGGCTCATTCCGACCTTTTTCCCCATCAAACCCATTGTCTTAGGCATTTCTCTACCTATACCTTTCTCGTTTCCTGATCACTCGCGCCGAAGGTTCCCGGCACGCTATCCTCAACGCCTTTGGCAGGCGACGGTTACAGCTTGATCTCCACGTCGACGCCGGCGGACAACTCGAGCTTCATCAGCGCATCGATGGTCTGCTGCGTCGGCTCGAGGATATCCAGCAGCCGGCGATGGGTCCGCATCTCGAACTGCTCACGGCTTTTCTTGTCCACGTGCGGCCCGCGAAGAACACAGAACTTGTTGATCGAAGTCGGCAGCGGGATCGGCCCGGCCACCGTGGCGCCGGTGCGCTTGGCGGTCTCGACGATCTCCGCCGTGGACTGATCAATCAGCTTGTGGTCGTAGCCTTTCAGCCGGATACGGATCTTCTGCGTGTTAATCATGGTCTTGGCACCAATTAAGCAATGATCTTATTGACAACGCCGGCGCCTACCGTACGGCCGCCCTCGCGGATCGCGAAACGAAGTCCCTCGTCCATCGCGATCGGCGTAATCAGCTCCGCCGTTACCGTCACGTTGTCGCCCGGCATTACCATCTCCACACCCTCGCCCAGGGTCACGATTCCCGTCACGTCGGTGGTCCGGAAGTAGAACTGCGGACGGTAGCCGTTGAAAAACGGCGTATGACGGCCACCCTCTTCCTTGGTCAGAATGTAGCACTCCGCCATGAACTTCGTGTGCGGCGTGATGGAGCCCGGCTTGGCCAGTACCTGGCCGCGCTCGATCTCCTCGCGCTTCGTGCCGCGGAGAAGAACACCCACGTTGTCGCCGGCGATACCCTCATCCAGCAGCTTCCGGAACATCTCCACGCCCGTAACCGTGGTCTTCTGCGTCTCGCGGATACCGACGATCTCGATTTCGTCGCCCACCTTCACCTTGCCCCGCTCGATACGACCGGTCGCTACCGTACCGCGACCGGAGATCGAGAAAACGTCCTCGACCGGCATCAGAAACGGCTTGTCCACGTCGCGCTGCGGCTCCGGAATAAAGCTGTCGCAGGCCGCCATCAGATCCCAGATCGGCTTGGCCATCGCCTCGTTCTCCGGCTCGTTCAAGGCGTTCAGGGCACTGCCCTGGATGATCGGGGTGTCGTCGCCGGGAAAATCGTACTTCGAAAGAAGCTCGCGGAGTTCCATCTCGACCAGTTCGATGAGTTCCGGGTCGTCCACCATGTCGCACTTGTTCAGGAACACCACGATGGCCGGTACGCCTACCTGACGGGCGAGCAGGATGTGCTCACGGGTCTGCGGCATCGGGCCGTCCGTGGCTGCCACCACCAGGATCGCGCCGTCCATCTGCGCCGCACCGGTGATCATGTTCTTGATGTAGTCCGCGTGGCCAGGGCAGTCCACGTGCGCGTAGTGACGCTTCTCGCTCTCGTACTCCACGTGCGCCGTCGCAATGGTGATGCCGCGCTCCTTCTCCTCCGGAGCCTTGTCGATCTCGTCGAACGCCGTCGCCTTGGCAAATCCCTTCGTCGACAATACCCGGGTGATCGCCGAGGTCAGCGTCGTCTTGCCGTGGTCGATGTGACCGATCGTGCCAATATTCACATGCGGCTTCTTGCGTTCAAATTTTTCCTTTGCCATTGCTCA
>JBFLYY010000017.1:0-3083 GCA_040756495.1 Thermodesulfobacteriota bacterium
CTTTTCCCAGGCCTGCCCGCTGCTGGTGCCGCTGGTGGAGGAGGGATGGCTCGACAAGCGCGAGACCAAGATGATCGTCCGCCGCTATCTCCAGCCATTGAAGCACAACCAGGTCGATACCTTTGTTCTGGGCTGCACCCACTACCCGCTCCTCAAGGAAATCATCCAGGCGCGGATCGGCAAGAAGGTGCGGGTGATCGACTCCTCCGCCGCCCTGGCCGAGGAACTGCGCGACTATCTCGACCAGCAGCCGGACCTGGCCCGTGAACTGGCCAACAATGGCAAGGCAAGCCGCTACTACGTCTCCGACGTCACCGAGGCGGCCACGGCCATTGCCCAGCGCATCTTCGGCCGGCCCATCACCCTGGAAAAGGTTCTCGTGGACCACTGATGAGGATGGTATGCGTCTGATCCGCCTGGCATCGTTGCTCCTTTTCTCTCTGCTTTCCCTTCCGTTTGCGGCCCTGGCGGCCGAGCCCGCCCCGGCCGAGGTCGCCCAGAGGTTGCAGGAGGCCTACGACCGGACCACGAGTTTCTCCGCCCGCTTCGAGCAGCTCACCACCGTGCCCATGAGCAGCCGCTCGCGCAAGGGCAGCGGCACCGTCGTCTTCCAGAAGCCCTACAAGATGCGCTGGGACTACCAGAAACCCGAGGCCCAGGTGCTGGTGAGCGACGGCAGGAAGGTCTCCCTCTACATCGCCGCCAGCCGCCAGCTCATGGTGCGCTCCATGGACGAATACCTCCAGTCCGACGTCACCTACGCCTTTTTCTCCGGCCGCGGCCGTATTGTGAAGGACTTCAACGTGGCCGCGGCCCCGGCGGAAAAGCAACTTCCCGGCCTCTACGCCATCAAGCTCACCCCCAAGACCACCCATCCCCAGGTCGATTACCTCTACCTCTGGGTGGACCCGAGGCAGTACTTTATCGCCCGGCTGGAGGTGGTGGACCAGTTCGGCAGCGTCACCACCCTGATCTTTTCCGGGATCGAGATCAACCCCGCGGTGGGTGGCGCCGCCTTCCGCTACACCCCGCCGGCCGGCACCGAGATCCTCGAACAGTGATGGCGGCGGCGCGCCGGGCCGACAATACCGGGCGGTTCCGGCCGGCCCTCGTCGCCATGCCGTGGCCGCTCTATAACCGCCCCTCCATCCAGCTCGGCGCCTTGAGCGCCTATCTTGCCGAACAGGATTCCGGGATCGAACCAATACCGCTCCACCCCTACCTGGAGGTGGCGCGGTTGCTCGGCCCCGAGACCTACCACCGGGTCAGCCGGAACCTCTGGCTCTGCGAGGCGCTCTACGCGCCCCTTCTCTTCCCGGAGATGCACGATTCCGCTGGGCGCCTTGCCGGAAAGCTCCTGGGCCGCAAACCCTTTCTCGATTTCGACCGCACCGTGGCCCTGCTCCGTGACCACCTGGCCGAATGGGTCAGCCGCCAACCGTGGCACACCTTTGGCCTGGCCGGCTTCTCCCTCTGTTTCCACCAGCTTTTTGCGTCGCTCGCCGCGGCCCGGGCGGTGAAAAAGGTCTGCCCGGAGCTGCCCATCGTCTTTGGCGGCTCCTCCTGCGCCGGGGCGGCCGGGGAATCCCTGGCCCGCGTCTTTCCGTTCATCGACCACATCATCAGTGGGGAAGGGGAGGAGCCCCTGCTCGCCCTCTGCCGCAAGCTTGCCGGCCGCCCGGCATCCACGCCGGAAACAGGGCAGCTCCGCGATCTCGCCACCCTGCCGGTACCCGATTACAGCGCCTACTTTGCCGAGATGGCGGCCCAGTTCGGGCCGGGGCTCCCCTTTCTGCCCGAGATTCCGGTGGAGTTCTCCCGCGGCTGCTGGTGGAACCGCTGCACCTTCTGCAATCTGAACCTCCAGTGGTGCGGCTACCGGGCCAAGAAGGGAAAGGATATGGCCGCCGAGGTGCGGGTGCTCGCCGAGCGACATCATGTGGCGGACTTCGCCTTTACCGACAACGTCCTGCCGCCTCACGAGGCGCCCCGCTTCTTTACGCTGATGGCGGAGGAGGGCCGCGATCTGCGCTTCTTTGCCGAGATCCGCGCCAACCTGCGGGCCGAAGAACTCGCTGTCATGCGCCAGGGAGGGCTCACCGTGGTCCAGGCAGGCATCGAGGGGCTGAGCGACACCCTGCTGCGTCGCATGGAAAAAGGGGCCACGGTCATGGACAACCTCGCCCTGATGAAGGCGTGCCTTGCCCACGGCATCCGGCTTGAGGGCAACCTGATCACCGAGTTCCCCGGCGCCACCGGGACGGAGGTGGAGGAGACCCTGGCGGTCCTCGACTTCCTCTGGCCCTTTCCGCCGCTCACCACCGCCGCCTTCTTTCTGGGCCACGGCAGCCCGGTGGCGGCAACACCTGCCGACTACGGCATCGCGGCAGTCGCCAGCCACCCCCATTACCGGCGCCTGATCCCCACGGAACCGCTTGGTCAACTCACCCTGCTCATCGGCGATTACCGGGGCAACCGGGCCCAGGCCCGGAAACTCTGGGCGCCGGTGGTCAAGAGGGTCGCGGCCTGGCAGCGCTTCCACGAAAAGCGCGGCGAGTCGGCGGTCCGGCGACCCTTGCTGACCCTGCGGGATGGTGGCACCTTCCTCCTCATCCGCCAGGAGACGCCCGAGGGACAGGTGCGCCACCACAGGCTCAAGGGAACCTCCCGCGCCATCTACCTTGCCTGTGATGCGGTGACCGACCGCAAGGCCTTGCTGGAACGTTTCCCGCGTGTTACAGAGAACAACCTGATCGCCTTCCTCGACGAACTGGTGGCGAAACGGCTGCTCTTTGCCCGGGATGGCCGTTATCTGGCGCTCGCGGTGCAGGCGGCCAACGTATGAGCATGGATACCCCGATGGATACCCCCTTGAGTCTGCTGGTTCTGGGCGGCTGCCGCAGCGGCAAGAGCCGCTTTGCCGAGGAGTGGGTCGCGGCCCGCTACCCCCGCCGGACTTTTTTGGCGACCATGGCCCGCAGCGACGACCAGGAAATGGCCCGGCGCATCGCCCTCCATCGCCAGCGCCGCACCGCGGGCTGGCGCACGGTGGAGGAGCCCCTCGACCTTGTCGGGGCTCTCCG
>JBFLYY010000018.1:0-8556 GCA_040756495.1 Thermodesulfobacteriota bacterium
TCCAAGAGTGACACGGCAGCCTCCTGCGTTTTCATGGTTGGTAGGGGTACCACCAGAATAACGCAGCGCTGCCGTTGTCATACCCTTTTTACTTATCTTCCCGGTATTCCCGGATGAACCTTTTTTTTGTCCTTGTCAAAGCGGCTGATGAGTCCTATAGTGTTTATGTGCAGCACATGACCATGTCGGAGGAAGAGAAATGGCTACCGCAACCGAACGCATTCCTGTTTTGGTATCCAAAAAAGAAAAGATTGCCATTGCCCAAAAAGCCAAGAGCGCCAGTGTTTCCATGGGGGAATATCTGCGCAGGGCAGCCACCGCATACCGTGCGACAGAGGATGATGCGGTGCTGGAGGGAATGATTGCGCAGATGGTGAAAACCACCGCGCAGGCGGAACAGGCCATCGATAAGGCCCTGGCCTTTGTCGAAGAGTCCAGCCAACGGATTGCCGCCATGGAATCACGGCGGGGGAGATAGCCATGGGGGTCACCGACAAGATGTGGGACGCGCTCACCACGGTGATTAAGATGAATGACAAGGTGGAGCAACTAGCCGGTGTTGTGGTGGCCCAGCAAGTCAAGATCGAAGGGCTGACCGAACGCGTGATTCGCCTGGAAACGGCGCTGGAAATTGCGTTGGCAACCAAACAGACTCTTCCGCGGCAACTGGATTGAGGATTGGCAGAGGGTTTCATGATCCCTTGGAAAGTAATCGAACTGATCGTGAGCGGCCCCCATGGTCTCCGTGTGACCTTTGCCGATGGCACAAGCAGCAGTATTGACATGTCGCAGGAGTGTTTCGAAGGGGTGTTCGCTCCCTTGCGCGATCCGGAGTTTTTGCCCAGGCGCGCATCGAGAACGGCGTGGTTGTGTGGCCCAATGGCGCCGACATCGCCCCGGATGCCATGTATGACGAGATCGTGTCCCAGCGCGCCGCGTGAGGTGGCAGGGCACTGCACGAGCGGGAAGGGCATTCGCCCCTCCCGCTTTTTTATTTTTTTTCTATCGGCAGAATGGTAAGGTGACACCATGATGACAATCACCTTTGACACGCATAAATTTATCCGCGCCCTCAAGCAAGCCGGCTTTGATGAAAAACAGGCCGAAGCCTTGTCGGAAGCCATGAGCCTTGCTCTTGGCGACTCCGAGCTGCTGACGCGGAAGGATTTGCAGATTGAACTTGCGCCGGTCAAATCCGATCTGATGCTGCTGAAGTGGCTGGGAGGGTTGGTGCTTGGCGGCGTGATGGCGCTGATTTTGAAAACCTTTTTCCCGTAAGCCGGGCCTCCGCGTAGCTGTCGAACAATTTGAAAGCATTACAAGAGGGAAGGGCTTCGGCCCTTCCCTCTTTTTTTGTCCGCGGCAGCTCATTGACAGAATCATTTGTTGTGGACACATTAATTCGTGCGAATCGAGTTTGACCCGGCAATGTCTGAAAAGAATGCCAGAGAAGGGGGCCTTTCGTTTGATCTGGCCACCAAACTCTTTGAATCGGTGAACGTGATCTTCGAGGACAGTCGAATAGACTACGGCGAAACTCGATTTGTCACGGTTGGGTTAGTGGCTGGACGAATGGCGCGCAGCCGGGGGTTGAGCGTGAACAAGCTGGTGGAGGAAATGAGCGCCCAGGCGCTGGCCGCATGGGATACGGAAAACCGCTTCCGGGCGCTGGCCGCGCAAGGTGATGTGAGCCAGGCGTTGGCGATCCTTGAACGCCTGGACGAAAACGACAATACTACGGGGCACTGAGTGCGCCTCCTTGCAGCGCACTGACGCCCTTCCAGCTTTTTTGTCTGCACGGATGAAGGGTACGTTGACATCGATCACTAATGTGTATTACATTCTGCGTATCGAAGGAGGGGCTCATGGAGACTGTCACTATCTCGCCGAAATTTCAGGTGGTCATTCCGCGCAGGGTGCGTGAGGCGTTGCACCTTAAGCCGGGGCAGAAGATGCAGGTGGTTGAATATGGGAACCGTGTCGAACTCATCCCGGAAAAGGCTATCGCCGCCATGCGTGGCTTCTTGAAGGGGATGAACACTGACTTCGAGCGCGAGGATGATCGGCTGTGAACGTGGTCGACTCCTCCGGCTGGCTCGAATACTTTGCCGATGCACCCAACGCCGGCCACTTTGCCAAGCCGCTTCAGGCAAAGGCAACGCTCGTTGTGCCGACCATCTGCCTCTTCGAGGTGTTCAAGGTGGTGCTGCGTGAACGCGGCGAAGATGCCGCCTTGCAGGCCGCGGCGCTCATGCGGCAAGGGATGGTCGTTGATCTCGATTCCCCTCTTGCCATTTGGGCGGCGCAGAACAGCCTTACCTACAAGCTGCCCATGGCGGACAGTATAATCCTAACCACGGCCCAAGCGCATCAAGCTGCCATTTGGACGCAGGATACGCATTTCCAGGGGCTGCCCAATGTGCATTATTTCCCAAAGCGTTGAGTGCTTCTCTGGTGGTTCGACTTTGGCAATTTAAAAATTTGTCGTGTTGCCATGGCGTGTCTTCTCGCCTTGGTGGCGTGAGCCCGGCGCCCTATAACTCACTCAACCTGAGCTTCGGGGTGGGTGATACGGAGGTCAATGTTTGGGAGAACCGCCGACGCGTGAAAGCGGCACTGGGGATTCCGGTGCTCGCCTCGGCCCGGCAGGTGCATGGTAATGCGGCGTGGGTGATCGATGGCCCGCTTGATCGGGACACCGAATTGGCCGGCTACGACGCCCTCATCACCAATCAGCCCGGGGTTGCCCTTTTGATTCAGCAGGCGGATTGCCAGGCGGTGCTGCTTCACGATCCGGGGCGCAATGTGGTGGCTGCCATCCATGCCGGCTGGCGTGGCAGCGTTGTGGGGCTTATCGGCAAAACCATCCGCATCATGGCCGAGCGTTTCGGCACCGACCCGACCGATCTGATGGCAGGCATCAGCCCCTCCCTCGGCCCCTGCTGCGCCGAGTTCGTCAACTACCGCACTGAGTTGCCTGAATCATTCCATGGTTATCAGGTCAGCGCGAATCACTTCGATTTCTGGGCCATCAGCCGGGATCAGTTGCATGAGGCAGGGGTGCGGAGTGAGAATATCGAGATCGCCCGCATCTGCACCAAGTGTTCACCCGACTATTTTTCCTTCCGCCGCGAACGCGTCACCGGCCGGTTCGGTTCGGTGATCATGCTTCCCCCGGCCAAACAATGAAATCTCCCAGACAACTCGCCATCGACGTGCTGCTTGCCACCGCCCAAAAGGGGCAGCCGGTGGATCAGGTGTTTGACCGGCAGCAGGCTGGTCAATCCTCCGGCGACCCGCGCGACGCGCAGCTTGCCATGGCCATGGTCTATGGGGTGCTGCGTTGGCAGGGGTATCTCGATCAGGTGATCGCAGGATTTTCCAGCCACTCCCTGGCCAAGATGAAGCCATTGACTCTCGCCGCCCTGCGGGTGGGGGCCTATCAACTGCTTTTTATGGATCGGGTGCCACCAGCGGCGGCGATCAACGAAACCGTGCAGGCGTTGAAGGCGGCGGGCCAGCCCAAGTGGCTGACCGGCTTTGCCAATGGGGTGCTGCGAGCGGTGGTGCGGGGCAAGGAGCAGGTCTTGCCGACCACCAGCCGCGAGGCGCTCTTCCTGAGTCATCCGGCGTGGCTGATTGCCCGGTGGCGACAGCGCTACGGCGACGACGCGGCCGAGGCGATCTGCCAGGCCAACAACGAGCAGCCACCCTTGGTGCTGCGGATGAACACCAGGCGAACGACGCGGGAGGCGTATCTGCAGGGGCTGATCGAGGTGGGCATTGAGGCGAAGGCCGGCCGCTATGCGCCCGATGCGATCCGTCTTGTCGGCTATCGGGGCTCGGTGGTTGATCTGCCTGGCTATGGTGATGGGTTGTTTCAGGTACAGGATGAGGCCGCCCAGTTGGCGACCCTCCTGTTCGGAGGGTTGGACGCGGAGCGGTATTTGGACGCTTGCGCAGGCCTTGGCGGCAAGACAAGCCATTTGGCCCGGATGTTGCCCCCTGGTGGCGAGGTGGTGGCGGTGGAGCCCCATGGTGGCCGCAGGAAATTGCTCCGCGAGAACCTGAACCGCCTGGGTCTTGATGCCACCATCGTTGCCGGGGAACTCGAAAGTTTTGCCCAGACCAGGCCGTCACCCTTTCAGGGTATTCTCATCGATGCCCCTTGCTCCGGTCTCGGGGTTGTCGGTCGCCAGCCTGATATCCGCTGGCAGCGGCAAGAGACGAATCTGCCGCGCTATGCGGCCCGGCAGCGCAAACTCCTCGATCAGGCCGCTCCCCTGCTTGCGCCCCGTGGGGTGCTCCTCTATGCCACCTGCTCCACCGAGCCCGAGGAGAACGAGGAGGTGGTGAGCGGTTTCCTGGCCAACCATCCCGAGTTTGCGCTGGCCGATGCCAGGCCGTTGTTGCCGGAGCCGGCTCGGACCTTGGTCGATGCCCAGGGCTGCCTGCACACCCTGCCCCATCAAGGGCTCGATGGCTTCTTCGCCGCGCGATTGGAAAAACAGTAACGCCAAGACGCAGAGGCGCAAAGGGCATGAAAGACGAAAACGCGATCAGCAAGATCATTGTGGATGCCGCGATCGAAGTGCATCGTGTGCTTGGTGGGCCAGGGCTGCTTGAAAGCGTCTACGAGGAGGCGTTGGTCTACGAACTGGGCAAGAGAGAACTCGCGGTCCAGCAGCAGGTTGCCTTGCCTGTGCGGTACAAAGGACAGGTGTTGGGCGCGCCGTTGCGTATTGATCTTTTGGTGGCTGAATTGGTGATTGTGGAGTGCAAGGCAACATCCCAGTATGCGAAAATTTATGAGTCGCAACTGTTGACCTATCTGCGGGTCAGTGGCCTGAGGCTTGGTCTTGTCGTCGATTTTGGCGAGGTATTGCTCAAAAACGGTGTGCATCGGGTAGTCAATGGCTTGTAACAGGAAAAAGAAAACTGGCGTCTTTGCGCCTTGGCGTTAAAGTATCTTCATGGAACCGCAACAGCTTCGCATCCGCGGCGCCCGGATGCACAACCTGAAGAATATCGATGTCGATCTGCCCAGGAACCGCCTGGTGGTCTTCACCGGCCTTTCCGGTTCGGGCAAGTCGTCGCTCGCCTTCGACACCCTCTACGCCGAGGGGCAGCGCCGCTACGTCGAGTCCCTTTCCACCTACGCCCGCCAGTTCCTGGGCCAGATGGACAAACCGGATGTCGATCTGCTCGAAGGGCTTTCCCCTGCGGTCTCCATCGAGCAGCGGACCACCAGCCGCAACCCCCGCTCCACCGTGGGCACCATCACCGAGATCTACGATCACCTGCGCCTGCTTTTTGCCCGGGTGGGCCAGCCCCACTGCCCGGAATGCGGGGCTGCCATCCGGCCCCAGTCGGTACAGGAGATGGTGGCAAGCCTCATGGCCCTGGCGGAAGGCACCAAGATCATCCTGCTGGCGCCGGTGGTCGATGCCAAGAAGGGGGAGCATCAGGTGGTGCTCGATCGGCTGCGCAAGGAGGGCTTTGTCCGGGTGCGGATCAATGGCGAGATAGTGGGGCTGGAGGAGGCGATTACCCTCGACAAGAACAAGCGCCATACCATCGCCGCTGTTGTCGATCGCCTGGTGATCAAGGAGTCGGTGGCGCGGCGGCTCGCGGAATCGGTGGCCACGGCGGTGCAACTGGCCGATGGCCTGCTTCTCGTCAACTTCCCCGATTCGGGCGAAGAGGTGCTCTACAGCGAAAAGGCGGCCTGCATCCAGTGTGGCCGCAGCCTGCCGGAACTCACGCCGCAGCTCTTTTCCTTCAACAACCCCAAGGGCGCCTGCGAGGAGTGCGGCGGCCTGGGGGTGAAGCAGTTCTTCGACGCCCAGCTTGTGGTGCCGGACCCTGCGAAGAGCCTCCGCCAGGGTGCGGTGGCGGTGTGGGACATGAAGTCCCCCTCCACCTATGTACTGGAGCTGCTCGGTGCCTTGGCCGCGAAATATGGATTTGACCTCGACACCCCCTTTGCCAGGCTGCCCAGTCGGGCCAAGGAGGCGATCTTCCACGGCACAGGGGGCCAGGCGCTCCACTTCGGCTATGTCCGCTTCCACCGCCACCACGAGCATCACAAGCCCTTTGAGGGCATCCTGCCGCAGCTTGGCCGGCGCTATCTGGAAACCGATTCCAGTTCCGTGCACGAGGAACTGGAGCAGTTCATGAACGAACAGCTCTGCCCTGCCTGTCATGGCGCCCGGCTCAAACCGGAGGCGTTGGCGGTGCGGGTGGGGCGCTGGGCGATCCATGAACTGACTGGACTCAGCATCGCGAGGCTCCTTGCGGAACTGCCGGCCATCGACTTTGCCGCCCAGGAACGGCCCATAGCCGAGCGCATCCTGAAGGAGACCATCGACCGCCTTACCTTTCTCCATGACGTGGGGCTGGGCTACATCTCCCTCGACCGCCGGGCTGCCACCCTTTCCGGCGGCGAAGCACAGCGCATCCGGCTGGCCTCCCAGATCGGCTCACGCCTGGCCGGCGTGCTTTACATCCTCGATGAGCCGAGCATCGGCCTCCACCAGCGCGACAACCAGCGGCTGATCAACACCCTCATCCGCTTGCGCGATCTGGGCAACACGGTGATCGTGGTGGAGCACGACGAGGAGACGATCCTGGCGGCAGACCACGTGCTCGACATGGGGCCCGGCGCCGGCCTGCACGGCGGCCGGGTGGTCTACAACGGCGACGTGGCAGGACTTCTGGCCCATGACAAATCGCTCACCGGCGGCTACCTCTCGGGCCGCCTCGCGATCCCGCTGCCACGGAAACGACGCACCCCCAAGAAGGGCGAGTGGCTCACCATCAAGCAGGCGCATGCCAACAACCTGAAGCACATCACGGTGAAGTTTCCCCTGGGGGTGATGACCAGCGTCACCGGTGTTTCCGGCTCGGGCAAGAGCACCCTGGTGCTGGAGACCCTCTTCAAGGGGACAATGAACCATCTCCAGCAGGGCCATGCCCAGGCCGGTGCCTGCGAGGGTCTGGTGGGGCTGGAGCGGATCGACAAGGTGATCGACATCGACCAGAGCCCCATCGGCCGCACCCCTCGCTCCAACCCCGCCACCTACACCGGCGTGCTCACCCCGATCCGCGAACTCTTTGCCCAGCTGCCCGAGGCGCGGGCGCGGGGCTACAAGCCGGGCCGCTTCAGCTTCAACCTCAAGGGCGGCCGCTGCGAAGGGTGCGAGGGCGAGGGGGTGATCAAGATCGCCATGCACTTCCTGCCCGATATCTACGTGACCTGCGAGAGCTGCCACGGCCAGCGCTACAACCACGAGACCCTGGACATCCGCTACAAGGGCAAGGACATCGCCGAGGTGCTCGCCATGAACGTGGAGGAGGCCCTGGCCTTCTTCGCCAAGGTGCCGGCGGTGAGCGGCAAGCTCCAGACCCTGACGGACGTGGGGCTCGGTTACCTGCCCCTGGGGCAATCCTCGGTGACCCTCTCCGGCGGCGAGGCGCAGCGGATCAAATTGGCGCGGGAACTGAGCCGGCGCGGCACCGGCCGCACCTTGTACATTCTCGACGAGCCGACCACCGGGCTCCACCCGGCGGACGTGCGCCATCTGCTCCATGTCCTTGGCCGATTGGTGGAAGGGGGCAACACCGTCGTGGTGATCGAGCACAACCTCGATGTGATCAAGACCGCCGATTACGTGATCGACCTTGGTCCCGAAGGCGGCGATGGCGGCGGCGAGGTGGTGGCCTGCGGCACTCCGGAAGAGGTGGCCGCCTGCGCAGCCTCGCATACTGGCGCTCATCTGCGCAAGGTGCTCGGTATGGGGCCAGGGGGTCGCGGCTCCGGCCAGCGGGGGCGGAGGCGTAACGCCAGGGCATAATCGTGGCGCACGCCTTTCCTCCCTTGTCTCTTTTGCGGCCATCCGGTATAACCTGGGAGACAGTTGTCGCCAACAACGAGGCAGTGCCTCTTGATGCCAGAAAGGAGAAAGGAATGTCAGACGAACAAGCGGCCAATGCCGGCCAGGAACAGGCAGCCCCGGTCTTCCGGTTGCAGAAGATGTACGTGAAGGATCTTTCCCTTGAAAACCCCAATGCGCCGGAGATCTTTCTGGAGAAGGGGGGGGAGCCCAAGGTGGACGTGAATCTGGGGCTCAAGCATCGCAAACTCGATGCCGAGGACCACTACGAGGTGACCCTGGCCATCACCGTCAAGGTCACGGCCAGCACCTCCGGCAAATCGCTCTTCCTCGTCGAGGTGGAACATGCCGGTGTCTTCCTGTTGAAGAATATCCCGGCCGAGCACATTGGCCCGGTTCTCTCGGTGGAATGTCCGGCCCTGCTCTTCCCCTTCACCCGCCAGATCATCAGCCAGGCCTCGGTGGACGGCGGCTTCATCCCCTTCCTCATGGAGCCGGTGAACTTCCTGGCCCTCTATGAAAATTCCCGCCGGCAGCAGGCTGCAGGCGGGGAGAAGCAGTAATCACGCACCGCCCCATTAGCCCACAAAGGCATAAAAAAAGGTTCATCCGGGAATACCGGGAAGATAAGTAAAAAGGGTATGACAACGGCAGCGCTGCG
>JBFLYY010000019.1:0-5135 GCA_040756495.1 Thermodesulfobacteriota bacterium
TTCGACCCGGAGTGGTTCGGCGTGCTGCCGCCGCAGATCCAGCTCTATGCCATGAGCGAAATCTGGAAGGAACACCTGCTGGCGCTGAAGCCCCTGGCCCCTCTCCGGGACGCGCTCCGGCAACCACGGCTGCTGGAACGGCTGCCCGCCGAGGCCCGCCCCTCCTTTCTCTATTTCCGCCTCGCCACGCTGCTCATCACCGGCGATCTCGCCGCGGCCAGGAAAGAGATCGCCAGGGCCGGCAACGCCCTCGACTCCTTCGGCATCCGCGGCTGGCATGCCTTTGCCGCCGGCAACCCCGCCGCGGCGGCAGCCGCCTTTGCCGAGGATCTCCAGCGGCTCCGCCAGACCAACCGGGATCCGCGCGCCTTTTTCACCGGCATCGAAGGACTTTTCTCCCTGCTGGCCCTGCTCCAGGAGGACAACTTCGCCCATCTCCAGGAGATTGCCGCCACCATCGGCGACATCGAGGCAATCCAGCCGCACAACCGCTTCCTGCCCGCCTACCGCCTTCTCGGGGCGGTGGTGGCCCTGCTGGAAAACCGTTTGCCCGATGCCCGCAAGATGCTCCATGGGGTGGAGCCGGGCCAACTCGACGCCATCGCCCTCCTCGTCTTCGGCCTTGTCCGCTTCTGGCTCCACGGCTCGCTGCCGCCGGCGCTGCAAAAACTCCTGGCCGACCGCTCCCGCCGCGCAACGGCCAACAGTCTCCACTGGCTCGCCCTCCAGTACGACGCCCTGCGGGAGGCAGCCGGCCATCACCTCCGCCATCCCGCCGCGCCGGCCATCCGGCTGGCCAGAATCGTCCAACCGCAAGAGCCGTGGCAGCGGGCACTGAAGGCGCTGGAGAAAAGCGGAACCGGTTCCACCCCGGCGGAACCGCGCGCCCGGCTGGCCTGGTGGTTCCGCCACGACACGGAATCGGGCGACTACGAGCTGACGCCCAAGGTACAGCAGCAGAACCAGCGCGGCGCCTGGAGCAAAGGGCGCCCCCTGGCCCTGGCCAAGCTCCACCAGGCCGGGCGTTTTGCCTTCCTGACCGATCAGGACGAACGACTCTGCCAGGCCATTGTCGGCGAGGAGCAGCCAGGCGGCAAACGCTTCCTCATCGATCACGACCGGGCCTTGCCCGCCCTTATCGGCCACCCGCTGCTCTTTCTCGCCGAAGACCCCCGGCTCCAGGTGAGCGTCGAGGCCGGCGAACCGGAGCTGAGCGCCGAGGAGGAGAACGAGACCATCACCGTGCGCTTCGTCCCCTTCCCGACCACGGCCGAGGCCACGCTTCTCCGCCAGTCCCTCACCCGCTATCGGGTGGTGCAGTTCACCGAGGAACACCGGCGGGTGGCGGCGATCATCGGCCCCAGGGGCCTCAAAATCCCGAGCAGCGGCCGCGAGGAACTGCTGGCCACTCTGGGCGGCATGGCCTCCTTCATGACGGTCCACTCCTCCCTGGCCAACACCCATCCCGGCAGCGAGACGGTGAGCCCGGACCAGCGCCTCCGCGTCCACCTCCTGCCCTCGGGCAACGGTCTGCGGGTCGGCTTCTACGTCCGCCCGCTGGGTAATTCCGGCCCCTATTTCAAGCCGGGCGAGGGGCCGACCAGCGTGGCCGGGGCCGTGGGCGAACAACGGGTGCAGACCCGGCGCGACCTGGTGATCGAGGCGGAAAACGCCGATCAGATCGAGGCGGCCTGCCCCACCCTGGCCGATCTCGGGAGCAGCGAACGCGAATGGTTCATCGAAGAGCCGCAGGCGTGTCTGGAACTGCTCGAAGAACTGCGCACCCTCGGCGACCAGGTGGTGGTGGAGTGGCCGGAGGGGGAGCGCTTCTCCATCAGTCCGCCGGCCGGCCTCGACCAGCTCTACCTCAGCCTGCACAAGAAACAGGAGTGGTTCGAACTCGGCGGCCACCTCCAACTCGACGGCGACCTGGTACTCGACATGCGCAAGCTGCTGGAGCTGACCCAGGTGGCGGCCAGCCGCTTTATCCCGCTGGGCCAGGGCCATTTCCTCACCCTGAGCAACGAACTGCGGCGGCGTCTCGACGAGATCCGCAGCTACGCCGAACTGCGCCGGAGCACGGTCCGGCTGCACCCGCTGGCCACCCTGGCCATTGAGGATCTCGCCGCCTCGCCCGACCACTTCAAGGTTGACCAGGCGTGGCGCCAGCTGGTGCGGCGGGTGCGGGAGAGCGAACGGCTGGAGCCGGAGGTTCCCTCCACCCTCCAGGCCGAACTCCGCGACTACCAGCGCGAGGGCTACCAGTGGCTGGCACGGCTGGCCCATCTCGGGGTCGGCGCCTGCCTGGCCGACGACATGGGGCTCGGCAAGACGATCCAGGCCCTGGCCCTCATCGTTGCCCGCGCCAAGGGCGGGCCCACGCTGGTGGTGGCGCCCACCTCGGTCTGCCTCAACTGGCAGCAGGAGGCGAACCGTTTTGCCCCCACCCTGACGATCGTCCAGTACGGCGGGCGGCGGCGCAAGGAACTGCTCGACGATCTCAGGCCCTTCACGGTGGTGGTGACGAGCTACGGCCTCCTGCAGCAGGACGCCGAGGCGATCACCGCCCGCGAGTGGCAGACCATCGTGCTCGACGAGGCCCAGGCGATCAAGAACTTCGTCACCAAGCGCTCCCGGGCGGCCATGGAACTCAAGGGCCGCTTCAAGCTCCTCACCACCGGCACCCCCATCGAAAACCACCTCCTGGAGCTGTGGAACCTCTTCCAGTTCCTGAACCCGGGCCTTTTGGGCACGCTCGACCAGTTCACCAGGCGCTTCGTGGTGCCCATCGAGCGGGAAGAGAATCCCGAGGCGCGGCGCCGCCTCAAGAAGCTGGTGCAGCCCTTCATCCTGCGCCGCCTCAAGCCCCAGGTGCTGGAGGAACTGCCGCCCCGCACCGAGATCACCCTGCAGGTCGCCATGAACCGGCAGGAGGCGGCCCTCTACGAGGCGCTGCGGCAACAGGCGGTGTCCCGGCTCCGTACCGGCCTGGGCACCGGCCGCAACCGCCATCTCAAGATCCTCACCGAGATCATGAAGCTGCGCCGCGCCTGCTGCCACCCGCGACTGGTCCTGCCGGAAAGCGAGATCCCCGGCTCCAAGCTCGAACTCTTCGGCAAGGTGGTGGCGGAACTCCTGGAAAACCGGCACAAGGCCCTGGTCTTCAGCCAGTTCGTCGCCCACCTCGCCATCCTCCGCGAGTACCTCGACGCCCGGGGCGTCCGCTACCAGTACCTGGACGGCAAAACCCCGCCCGCCGCGCGGCAGAAACGGGTGGCGGCCTTCCAGGCCGGCGAGGGCGACCTCTTCCTCATCAGCCTCAAGGCAGGCGGCATGGGCCTCAATCTCACCGCGGCCGACTACGTCATCCACATGGACCCGTGGTGGAACCCGGCGGTGGAGGATCAGGCCTCGGACCGGGCCCACCGCATCGGCCAGCAGCATCCGGTCACCATCTACCGCCTCATCACCGCCGGCTCCATCGAGGAGAAGATCTGCGCCCTCCATGCCCGCAAGAAGGAACTGGCGGAGAGCCTGCTCGCCGGCACCGAGATCAGCCGGGCGGTCTCGGCCGAGGAGCTTCTGGCCCTGCTCACCGAAGAGGCCAGGACGCCATGAACCTCTGGCTCGGCCTCACCCTCGTCACCGCCGTGGCCTTCGGCGCCCGCGACGTCTCGATCAAGCGTTACCGGGAACTGGGACCATACGAGATCGCGGCCCTCGAACTCGCCTGGTCGCTGCCCTTTCTCGCGGCAGGACTGGCGCTCATCCCGACCCCGGCCCTCGACAGCACCTTCTGGTGGACCATCGCCGTGGCGATGCCGCTGGAGCTGGCCGCCTATTTCCTCTACCTGCACGCGATCAAGCTCTCGCCGCTTTCCCTCACCGCGCCCTTCCTCGCCTTCACCCCCTTCTTCATGATCGTCACGGGCCTCGTGATCCTGGGCGAACACGTCACCCTCTGGGGCGGGCTCGGCATGGCGCTCATCGTGGCAGGCAGCTATCTCATTAATTTCTCCCGCCACGAGACGGCGCTCATGCACCCATGGCAGGCGCTGATGCGCGAACCCGGCTCCCGCCTCATGCTGCTGGTGGCGCTGCTCTACGCCTTTGCCGCGGTGATCGGCAAAAAGGCGATCCTCCACTCCTCGCCCCTTTTCTTCGGCTTTGCCTTCAGCCTGCTCTTCGCCGTCACGGTCCTCCTGATCCTGGCTCTCGGCCGCAGGGTCCGCTGGCAGGCGCTGCCCGCCCATCCCGGCAAGGGAAGCTGGCTCGCCCTGCTGTTCATGGTCCAGCTCAGCTTCCACTGCCTCGCCATCGCCAAGGTCACCGCCGCCTACATGATCGCGGCCAAACGGAGCAGCATCCTGGTGAGCGTCCTGTTAAGCTGGCTCATCCTCAAGGAGGAAAACATCCTGACCCGCGGCTTCGCCACCCTGCTCATGTTCGGCGGCATCCTCTGCATCACCCTCCTGGGCTGAGCCATGACCGCCGCCCACCTCCAGGAGGCGCTGCTCGCCTGGTTTGCCGCCCACAGCCGCGACCTGCCCTGGCGCCGCACCTACGATCCGTATCATGTCTGGATCTCCGAGATCATGCTCCAGCAGACCCGGATGGAACGGGTGATCGGCTATTTCAGGCGCTGGCTCGAACGCTTTCCGGATCTGCCGGCCCTGGCGGCGGCCGACGAGGAAGAGGTGCTCAAATGCTGGGAGGGACTTGGCTACTACAGCCGGGCGCGGAACCTCCACCGGGCGGCCGGGCTCGTCATGCGCGACCATGGCGGCACCATCCCGGCGGACCACGCAGCCCTGCTCACCCTGCCCGGCATCGGCCGCTACACCGCCGGCGCCATCATGAGCCTCGCCTTCAATCGGGAGTATCCGCTGGTGGACGCCAATGTGGAGCGCCTTTTCGCCCGCCTCTACGACATCGACTCGCCGGTCAGGGAGGCGGTCAACCACCGCTTCGTCTGGCAACGGGCCCTTGAGTTGATCCCGCCAGGCCGCGCCCGCCTCTTCAACCAGGCACTCATGGAGCTGGGAGCCCTCGTCTGCACGCCGAAAAATCCGGCCTGCTCCGCCTGCCCGCTCGCCGGCCACTGCAAGGCCCTGCGCGGCAACACCGTGACCCGC
>JBFLYY010000020.1:0-4112 GCA_040756495.1 Thermodesulfobacteriota bacterium
GCGGCGGATCCGCAACGGGCTTCTGGCGGCGGCCGCCCGCGGGGCAACGGTCCGGCTCATCCTCGATCCCAACAAAGACGCCTTTGGCCGGATCAAGAACGGCATTCCCAATCGGCAAGTGGCCTCCTGGCTGGTCGAGGAATCCGGCGGCCGGATCTCTGTGCGCTGGTACGATACCCACGGCGAACAGTTCCACCCCAAACTGCTCTTCGTCGAGGGCCATGGCCGGGGGCTGGTGATCGGCGGGTCGGCGAACTTCACCCGGCGCAACCTCGACGACTACAACCTGGAAACGGATCTGGCGGTGAGCGGACCGGCCGCCTCGCCCCTGATGGCCGGAGTGACCGGCTATTGCCGGCGGCTCTGGGAGAATCGGGGCGGCCAGTACACCTTGCCCTTCGCGGCCTACCGGGAAGAGATGGTCTGGAAGCGCTGGCGAGCGCTGCTCCAGGAAGCGAGCGGGCTGGGAACCTTCTAGCAGGGAGAAGAGCGTGGCCAGGGAAAAGGCGGCACAGGCAACGGGCAAAAAGGCGCTGGTGGTGGATAATCAGCCGGTGATCCTGAAGTTGATGCAGGATTTCCTCACGCACGAGGGGTACACGGTGGAAACCGCCGTGGACAGCCTGCGGGCCCTGGAGGTGCTGGAGCGCTTCACGCCGGAGGTGATGTTCGTCGATCTCATCATGCCCCACATCAGCGGCGACAAGTTGTGCCGGGTGGTGCGCAGCATGCCCGCCTTCCGCGACGTTTACATCGTCGTGCTCTCCGGCGTGGCGGCCGAGGAAGAGGTGGATTTCGTCGGCTTCGGCGCCGACGCCTGCATCGCCAAGGGGCCCTTCACCAAGGTCAAGGAGCACATCCTCCACGTCCTGGCCCGCCGCGAAAGCGGCCGTTACGGCGAGGCCGCCCGCGCCATCCTCGGCCTGGGCGACATCTACAAGCGGGAGATCACCAAGGAGCTGCTCACCTCGAAGCGCCACTTCGAGATCGTCCTCCGCAACATCGAGGAGGGGATCATCGAATTCACCGCGGCGGGCCGCATCATCTTCGCCAACCACGCCGCCGTCGTCCTGACCGGCATCCCCGAGGAGCGGCTGCTGGCCAGCGAGTTCACCGAACTCTTCAAGGGACCGTACAAGCGAGCGATCCGGTTTGTTCTGAAGAAGCTGGGCGAACAGCCGCAGGAGATAGGCGAGGATACCCCGGTCATTCTGGGCGAACGCCGGCTGCTCCTCAATTTCCTGCCCATCGAGGACGAGCAGGGGCGGACCACCATCGTCATCCTGCGCGACATCACCCGGCGCAAGGAGGTGGAAGAGCAGCTCCTCGGCTACCGCCAGCACCTGGAAAAGATGGTGGTGGAGCGCACCGCGGAACTCGCCCGCGCCAACGACGAGTTGAAGCGGCAGATCGCCGGCCGCAAGCAGGCCGAAAAAAAGAAGAGCGAGGCCGAGCAGGAGTGGGCCAAGACCTTCGACGCCATCGGCGACGTCATCACCATCCAGGATACCGACATGCGGATCGTCCGGGTCAACCGGGCGGCCAGCCGTATCCTGGGAAAGGCGCCCGAGGAGCTGATCGGCAGCTACTGCTACGAGATCTTCCGGGGTGATTCGCAACCCTGCCCCGGCTGTCCGGAGGCCACCTCGCTGGAGGACGGCAAGACGCACTCGGCCGAGATCACCCATGCGAAACTGGGGCGGACCTTTCTCGTCTCCGTCGCGCCGATTCTCGACGAAGAGGGGCGCTGTACCTCCATCGCCCATTTTGCCAAGGACATCACCGAACAGAAACAGCTGGCAGTGCAGTTGCAGCAGGCGCAGAAGATGCAGGCCATCGGCACCTTGGCCGGCGGCATTGCCCATGATTTCAACAACATCCTTGGGGCGGTGCTCGGCTACACCGACCTGGCGCTCCTGGAGATTCCCGAGGAGAACCAGGTGCTGCGGGAACGGCTGGAGGCGGTACTCCATGCCGGCATGCGGGCCAAGGGGTTGGTGGGGCAGATTCTCGCCTTCAGCCGCCAGAGCGAGACCCGGCGCGACCCGCTGGAGATCGGCCCCATCGTCAAGGAGGCCCTGAAGCTGCTGCGCGCCTCGCTGCCCGCCACCATCGAGATCCGCCAGGAAATCGGCCGTTCTCCGGCGGTGGTTCTCGCCGACCCGGTCCAACTCCACCAGGTGCTCATGAACCTCTGCACCAATGCCTCCCACGCCATGCGCCAGGAAGGGGGCACCCTCACCGTTCGCCTCGACGAGGTGGCGATGGGGGCCGACCTGGCCCAAAGACACCCGGACCTCAAGCCAGGCAGCTATATCCGCCTGACGGTGCGCGACACCGGCCACGGCATCGAGCCAAGCGTCATGGCCCGGATCTTCGAGCCCTTCTTCACCACCAAGGAGGTGGGGGAGGGCACCGGCATGGGACTGGCGGTGGTGCACGGCATCGTCAAGGAGCATGGCGGCGCCATCGAGGTGAGCAGCGAGGCCGGCGAGGGGACGTCCTTTGCGGTCTATTTCCCCCGCTACGAGCTGGCACCGCCCGAGGTGCCGGCGGTGCCGGAGTTGCCCCTGCCCCGGGGCAGCGAGCGAGTCCTCTTTGTGGACGACGAACCGGTGCTGGCCCGCCTGGGCGAGGTGATGCTGGGACGGCTCGGTTATCGGGTCGCCGCCTTTACCAGCAGCGTGGAGGCGTTGCAGGCCCTCAAGAAGCAGCCGTCGGGCTGCGATCTGGTGGTGACCGACCTCACCATGCCCCGCATGACCGGCCTTGAGCTGACCAAGAGGATTCGCGCCCTGCGGCCGGAGTTGCCGGTGCTCCTGTGCACCGGTTACAGCGAGGCGGCGGTGGAGGAGGCCGCCAAGGCCATCGGCATCGACCATTGTCTGCGCAAGCCCCTGGTGTTGCGGGAACTGGCCATGGCGGTGCGCGAAACCCTCGATGGCAGGGGGGCGGGCAAGAAGGGGAAGAAGAAATGAGGCCGGTGCGCGGGGGGGCCGATGTTTGCCTGCGGTCCAGCCGGTGTGTTCCGGAACGCAATACCCCGAGTCGTGGCGGGAGCTGACCCCAGGGAACGCCATGGCCGAACCGCTCGTCAAAACCCTCTTTTTTGCTGCCGGCGCCCTGCTGTTGAGCATCCTTGTCACGCTGCACCGCTATCTCATGCCTTCGGAACTCGCCTGGTACGCCTATGTCGGCCCGGTTCTTTTCGGCGGCGGCGGCGCGGTGCTCTACCGCATCTGGCTCTGTCAGCGCCGGCAGGCCGACGAACGGCACACCAAGCTGGAACTGATCACCGAGACGCTGCGCACTTTGAACAGCCTGGTGGTCGAGGTACGCGGCCAGGGTGAACTCCTGCAGAAGATCTGCGACACCCTGGTGCGGAACGATCGCTACCATCATGCCTGGATCGCCTTGCTCGACGCCGAACAGCGACTGGTCGCCATTGCCGAAACGGGTTTGACCGCCAATTTCGAGACCCTGGCCGAGCGGCTGGCCGCCGGCTGGCGGCCCGACTGCGTGCGGCAGCTGATGGAGGGCAGCGAGCCGGTGCTGGTCTCCACCGACCCGGCGGTCAACTGCCCCGACTGTCCGCTGGCGCCGGAGGAGCGGGGCCTGGCCGGCATGGTGGCGCGGCTGGAGCACGAAGGCACGGTCTATGGCGTGCTTTCCGTTTCGGTGCCGGGCCGCTTCGGCCGTGACCCCGAGGAGGTCGCCTTCTTCCGCGAGATTGCCCGCGACGTGAGCCAGGCCCTCTACCATCGCCAACTCAAGGCCGAGCGGCAAAAGGCCGAAGAGGCGACCCGCCGCCAGATGCAGGAACTCTTCGCCATATTCAACGCCATTGAAGGCGCGGTCTATGTGGCGGACATGAAGAGCTACGAGATCCTGGCCATCACCGCCAGCGAACATCGTTTCGGCCGCGATCTGGTGGGGCGCAAATGCTACGAGCAGTTGCAGCGAGGCCAGGACGGACCCTGCTCCTTCTGCACCAACGACCGCCTGGTGGGGAAGGACGGCACCCCCAATCCGCCCGTGGTGTGGGAGTTCCAGAACACCAAGACCCGCCGGTGGTTTCTCTGCATCGACCGGGCCATCCACTGGCCCGACGG
>JBFLYY010000021.1:0-9936 GCA_040756495.1 Thermodesulfobacteriota bacterium
AAAGGGTTCGGCGCCGAGATTCGCGACATCGAGGCGCCGTTCTTCCTGCCAGGCCGCGATCTGGGTGGAGAGGGAATGCGCCACGTAGGTGGCCTGTTCCCGGATCTGGTTTTCCAGGGCCGCGCTCGCCTTGAGATAGGAGACGAAGGAAATCAGGGCAAGCGAGCCAACCACCACGGCGGTGGTCGGGAGGAGGAAACGGTTTCTGAGACTCAGGCGCATAATGGCTCCCTCACGATGGGGTATGGTGTGCCGCTCCACATCACGCTGCCATGTCGCGACTCCGGACAGTGCAGAGGATATGCCCCCTCCCTGCTCTCATTATGTTGGGCGCGGTTGGGAATAACAAGAATAAAAAACGGAAAAACAATAGGTTAGCGTGGCATTGCCGTCCCGGAATGGGTCAGAAATGTCCATGCCGTGGGGGCGAGCCGGCGGAAACCGCGGGATGGGTTGTGGCGGAGGCGCCCCCTTTCCCGCTGGTGACGGCCTTACTCCTCTTTGATCGCCTGCAGGGGTTCCAGGCGGGCGAGGCGGATGGTCGGCATGGCGGCGCCGATCAGGCAGACGGCGATGCCGGCCAGCAGGGCCGCGAGGCTGAGCAGCAGGGTGGTCAGGTTGAGGGCGGAGACGGCACCCAGTTTGGTGAGCAGGTTGAAGTCGCCGGCCAGGTAGCGGATCAGGGCGTGTCCGACGCCGATGCCGAGCAGGCCGCCAATGGTGCTGATGATCGTCGCCTCCAGCAGGAAGATGCGCATGATGTGACTCTGCCGGGCGCCGATGGCCCGCAGGATGCCGACCTCGCGCCGCCGCTCGTTGGTCATGGCGGTGAAGGTGGACCAGGCAAGGAGCACGGCCAGGGTGGCGGAGATGAGGATGGTGATGGAAAAGACCCGGGTGATGTCCTTCAGGGTGTTGCGCACCCCGGCGCCGATGTCGCCGCGGGTCATGATGCCGATGGCCGGGTTGATCTTGCGGATGGTCGCCACCGCCTTTTCGGCATCGACCCCTTCCTTGAGCCTGATGAAGATGATGGAGATGTCGCCGTGCTTGTAGGTGCCCATGGCCGATTCGGAGATCTTGTCGAGATCGTCGAGGCGCATGAAGACGCCGTGATCGAGGCCGGTGTTGGTCGGCTGCAGGTGGCCCACCACCTTGACCCCCTTGCCGAAGAGGCTCGCGGTGTTGATGAGTCCCAGGTAGTCGTACACGTAGCTGCCGACATAGACCTCGCCCGAGGCGAGTCTGGGCGGGCCCACCTCAAGCCAGGGCGCGATCACGAAGTCGTGCTCCTGGTCGAAGGCGATCACCTGACCCTCGTCGATGCTGCAACAGCCCGAGGAGAGGGTGTTGAGATAGACGTGGTAGGTGGCCTGCTTGATCTCGGGCAGGTCGCTGATGGAGTCGAAGACGAACCTGTCCATGTAGAAGCTTTTGATCTTGCTCTCCAGGATGAACTCCTCGGCGTTGCCCTTGGCCTCCGAGGGCACCAAAACGATGTCGGCGCCGAGCTTCCTGGCCGCGGCCTCGATGTCCTCGGTGACTGCCCGGTTGAAGAGCAGGGCAAAGACCAGGAGCGCCACCAGCAGGGCGACGGCCAGCACCAGGACAATGTTGCGGAAGAGCTTGCGGCTCACGCCTTTCCAGGCAATGGCGGCGATGGAGGTGAGAGGGGCGTTCGACATGGCGGGAATCCTTCCGGGAGAACCATGATGCGAAAAGCCGGGGGATCTCGGACCCCCCGGCTTCAAACACAACGACTGGGCGGAAAGAATTACTTCTTCTTGGCGACCTTGCTGCCGGCCTTGGCCCAGTTGACGTCGAGACCGCAGAGTACCGCGTGCGGCGCGTTGTCGCCGGTGCCGAGCATCTCGTCGTGGCACTTGAGGCAGGCGGAGGTCGGCTTGCCGACGAACTTCTTGGCCGCGACGTCGTAGAGCTTCAGCTGGCCGTCCATGCGCCACTCGCCGTCCTTCGGGTTGATCGGATCGGCGCAGCCCGGCAGGATCGCCTTGGTCCGCGAGGTGGCGATCACGTATTTGCTGTCCGGGGTGAAGATGGCGTCATGGTTCTCTTCCAGCTTCGGCATGGTCTCGGCGTCGATGACCTTGAGGGTCTTGGCATCAACCAGGAACATGATGTCGCCGGTGGCATTGGCGATCATCTTGCCGTCCGGAGAGTAGTACTGGCGGAAGCTGATGGTCTTCTTGGCGTTGCCGTCGGCCACACCCTTGCGGAGCACCTTCACCTTGCCCTGCTCCAGCGCCTTGGCGTCCAGGGCGAACATGTGCATCTTGCCCACGCCCTCGCCCAGTTCCTTGTTGGTCGGGGCAACGTTGGACTCGTTGACGGTGAGAAGGACTTCCTTCATGTCCGGCGAGTTGATGCCGTGCATGTACTTGTAGCCGGCCTTGATGTCGGCGTCGGTGCCCTCGAAGAAGATGGTGTGCTTGAGGGCCATATCCTTCTTGGAGACCACGGCGATGTAGCCCGGCTTGTTCATGGAGATCGGCATGAAGTAGTTCTGGGTCTGGGCCGAGGCGCAGAAGCCGGCCTTGGTGCTCAGGTTGCCGGCCGGGATCGGGAAGGTCTTGTCCACCACCTTGTCGCCGGTCTTCAGGTCGGTCTTGCCGTAATGGTAGACGTCCTTGGCGCTGTGGTCCGGCTTGTAGGTGGACCAGTACATGGTGTTGCGGTCCTTGTTGTCGATGCGGGCATCGTGGACCGGATGGGTGTTGCCGTCACCGATGTCGATCTTGTCGAGTTCGCTGATGGTGATCGGGGTTTCCGCCTTGGGATCGATCTTGAAGACCGCCTTGGCGAAGTGGCCGCCCATGCCGGCGATGTAGGCCGTGCCGGCATAGTTCTCGGCGTCGGCCGCCGCGGAGAGGCCAATGAGCCCCGCGGTCATGGCACCGGCGACCATGGTTTTGAGCCAGATGCTTTTCGAGATTTTCATGTGTTTTCCTCCTTACGGACTTGTTGAAACAACGCATATCCGCCAACCACTGGCATAGACTGACTTTCTTGCCAGGGCGCACGTCACGCCCCGGCGCGAAAATCTGGAGGACTGTCGGCTCACACTCCCCCAGGATCAGTCTTGATATCAAATATCATTACCACACCGTGGTAGTTTCGCAATCCTTTTTCCAAGGCGTTGCGCGTAATGAACATACCGGGTTTCGGAGAATTTGCAAGGCCAATATGCGCCCGTGCGGCCGGGTGTCGCTGTTTCAAAAGGGAACATGGCGAATGATGCGCGATGGTTCCGTATCCCGGACGGAGAGAGCTTTTTCCGCATGCCTCTTGAGATTATTTAATGGATCGCTTATCTTTCGCAAATCGGTTTCCGCGGAAGGTGGTGGCCGCTGGCGTTTATCGCTTTTTTCTGTCAGGCAAGGAGGAAAATCGACATGGCGGAATGCATTGATTGCCGGAATCTGTCCAAACGGTATCCGACCGACGGCAAGAAAGTGGCGGCGGTGGAGGGGGTCAACCTGCGCGTCGGGCAGGGGGATTTCGTTGTGATCCTTGGCCATTCCGGTTCGGGCAAGACCACGCTCCTAAGTCTCATCGGCGGGCTTACCGCCCCGGACAGCGGCGAGGTGGTGGTTGACGGGGTGGAGAACTGGCACCAGAGCGACAACGCCCTCTCCGTCATGCGGAACCGGAAGATCGGCTTTATTTTTCAGTTCGCAAGCCTCATTCCCTCCCTCACCGTCCTGGAAAACGTCCTTCTGCCCCTTGCCTTTGGCGAGGGCGACAAGGCGACCCGCGAGAAGGCCACGGAGATGCTCGCCCAGGTGGGCCTCAGCGACAAGGCCAACGCCTTCCCGGCCCAGCTCTCCGGGGGCCAGCAGCGGCGGGTGGCCATTGCCCGGGCCTTTATCAACAACCCCGAGGTGATCCTGGCCGACGAACCCACCGGCGACCTCGACGAGGAGACCGAGCAGGAGATCCTGGCCCTTTTCCGCAAGTACAACGCCCAGGGCACCACCTTCCTGGTGGTGACCCACAACAACAGTCTTGCCGCCACCCAGGATCGTCCCAGGGTCTTCACCATGCGGCAGGGCGTGTTGGAGGAGGCGGCGTAAGCCGATGATTATGGCCCGCCACCTGCTCCGCCTGTCGGCTCTGGTTCTGCTGGTGCTGGTCGCCGGCTGCGCTGGGGGGACTGCGGAAAAACCCCTCAAGCTCGGCGATCAGGCGCCGCCCTTTACCGCCCGCGACCTTGCCGGTCAGACGGTTTCGCTTGCCGCCTGGCGGGGCAAACCGGTGGTGCTGCGCTTCTGGTCCACGGACTGCAAGTTCTGTCGGGCCGACACCCCGATCTTCAACGCCTATTTCGACAAGTACCGCGCGCAGGGGCTCCAGGTCGTCTACATCAGCCGCAACCCCGACGAAAAGACGGTACGCGACTTTGTCGTCGATCTCGACATCCGTTTTCCGGTGGTGATCGACACCAAGGGCGAGCTTGCCGCGCTCTACCATGTCAAGGTCGATCCGCAGACCATTGTCATCGACCCCCAGCAGAAGATCGTGGCCGCCATCCTGGGCGGGGTGAGCGAGGCGGAACTGCAAAAGCTGCTGGGTGGTTACCTGGAGGGAGGGGTATGAAGAAGATCCTGCTCGTCTGCCTGTTGCTGGTGCTGGCCCCTGCCGCGAGCCTCGCGGAGCCAGCCACCACGGCCGGCCCCAGGGAGCGCTGCCCGGTCTGCGGCATGTTCGTGGCCAAGTATCCCAACTGGATTACCCAGGCGCGCCTCAGTGACGGCACGGTTCGTTATTTCGACGGCATGAAGGATCTCCTGGCCTATTCCTTCCAGCCGGCCCGGTATGGCGGCAAGACAGGCACCATCCGCGAGATCTGGGCCAAGGATTACTATACCCTGGCGTGGCTCGACGGTCGGACCGCCTATTATGTGGTGGGCAGCGATGTCCATGGTCCCATGGGGCTCGAGTTCATCCCCTTTGCCGGCGAGAAGGCCGCCCGGTCTTTTGCCAGGGACCATCACGGCAAACAGGTCTTGCCGTTTGCGGCGATCACCGAGGCGCTGGTCGATTCCCTGCGCACCGGCCAGCAGATGCGGCATTGACGCGATGCGGCCGGCCAGCGTCTTGCTCTGTCTCGTTGCCACCCTGCTCGCGGTCGATGCGGGGTTGCTCGTTGCCGGCCAGGCGCGGCGCGACGGGATGGGAGAGAACCTGCCGCTGCTCCACACCGTGACCGCCGCCCTGGGTCTGAGCGATCTCTGCGTCGCCACCGAGGCCCGCTACACCCGTCATCCGGCGGTGAGCGATCCGCTGGTACCCTTCATGGACCACCCTGGCGCCATGGAACATTTTCCCACCGGCTCCTTCTGGGCGCCGCCCGGCCGGCCATGAACGCCATCATCGAAAAACAGTGCAACATCCTCGACTACGCGCTTTCCTCGCTCTGGCGCCGCCGGCTCAAGAACGGTGGCATCGTCGTGGTCTTTGCCGCGGTCATCTTCCTGGTGGCCTCCTTCCAGCTGGTGACCAGTGCGCTGACCGAGAGCGCCGGCCGGGTGCTGGCCGCCGCCCCGGAGATCACGCTCCAGCGCATGTCCGCCGGCCGGCAGGAGGCGATCCCTCTCGCCCATGCGGATCGCCTGCGGGAGATCTTCGGCATCCGCGCCGTGGTGCCGCGGGTCTGGGGGTACTATTTCGACGAGGTGCGGGGAGCGAACTACACCGTGCTTGGCGTGGCGCCCGGCATGCCGCAGGCCGAGGGGTTGAGCAACGCCGTGGCGAATGAGACCCCATGGCCGACCGGGGCGGGGCAGGTGGTGGTGGGGCGTGCCGCGGCCGCTGCCCTCGAACTGCAACCGGGCAAGCTCTTCTCCTTTTTCCGTCCCGATCTCTCGCTCAAGCCGCTGGAGGTGGCCGCCATCTTCCGGTCGGAGACCGAACTCGTCACCGCCGACCTCATCGCCATGCCCATTGCCGACGCCCGCGACCTCTTCGGGATTCCCGCCACCCACGCCACCGACCTCTGCATCTACGTGGCCAACCCGGCGGAGATCGCCACCATCGCCGGAAAGATTGCAAAGATCCTGCCCGATACCCGGGTGCTCACCAGGCCGCAGATCCAGAAGACCTACCAGGTCGTTTTCGGCTGGCGCAGCGGTTTTGCCTCGGTCTGCCTGCTGGCGGCCCTGGCCGCTTTTGCCATCCTCGCCTGGGACAAGGCCTCGGGGCTTTCGCCGGAGGAGCGGCGCGAAATCGCGATCCTGAAGATCCTCGGCTGGGAGACCTCGGACGTGCTCGGGCTGCGCTTCTGGGAGGGGATTGTCGTGGCGGGCCTCGCCTTTCTCCTCGGCACCACCCTTGCCTATGGCCACGTGGTCTTTGGGGAGGCCGCGCTTTTCAAGCCGGTGCTGATGGGGTGGTCGGTGCTGCAGCCCACCCTGCACCTGGCTCCGCAGGTGACGCTCAAGGAGGTGCTGCTGCTTCTGGCCGTCACCGTTTTGCCCTATCTGGCGGTCACGGTGATTCCGGCCTGGCGGGCGGCCAGCGTGCCGGCGGAATCGGCTTTAGGCGGGTGAGGCCATGCTGATCGAACTCGATGCCGTCACCAAGATCTACAACCAGGGCCAAATCAACGAAGTCCAGGCCTTGACGGAGGTGTCGCTCGCCATCGCCCCGCAGACCATGGTCTGCCTAAAGGGGCCGAGCGGTTCGGGCAAGAGCACCCTGCTCTCCATCATCGGCTGCATCTTCGCACCCACCAGCGGCCGGGCCACCATCGCCGGCAAACCCTTGGCCCGGCTGCCCGATCGCTTCCTCACCGTGCACCGCCGCGCCACCATCGGCTTCATCTTCCAGCGCTTCAACATCCTGCCGGCCCTGTCGGTGGCGGACAACATCACCCTGCCGCTGCTGCCCCTGGGGGTCTCTCCCAAGGCGCGGCGGGAACGGGCCGGCGTCCTGATGGACCAGTTGGCCATCCGCCACCGCGAGCATTTTCCGGCCGGCCAGATCTCGGGCGGCGAACTCCAGCGGGTCGCCATTGCCCGGGCGCTTATCAACGATCCGCCCATCATCCTGGCGGACGAGCCCACGGCCCATCTCGATTCCCGACTGAGCCGCGACTTCATGCAGATCATGGCCGACCTCAAAAAAGCCGGCAAGACCATCGTCATCACCTCCCACGACCCGCTGGTGACCGAACACGCGGCCATCGACCGGGTGATCGGGGTCAAGGACGGCCGGATCGATGTTTCTTAACGCCTGGAGCCTGGCGCTCACCCTCACCAGTCTCGCGGGCATCGTCCTGGGCGCTGTTGCCTGCCGCACCGCGGTCCGGGTGCTCAGGCACTGGAATCCGGCCAGCGACAGCGAGCGTCAGATCCGGCTGGAAGGGGAGATCTGGCTCTCCTCCACGCTGGTGGCCTATGGGCTTGGCTTTCAGATCGTCTCGCTCGTGCTCTTCGTGCTGGCGGCGGACGAGTTCTGCAAGGTGATCGTCGGCGCCATGTGCGCCACCGGGGCGCTGCTCGCCAACGGCTTTGGGCTGCCGGCCCTGCTGGTGAAAATGGCCGGGGTCTTTCTCTACGGCTTCTGGCTCGTGCTCCACCAACTCGACATCCGATCCGAGTCCTACCCCCTGGTGCGGCTCAAGTACCTCTACCTCCTGACCCTCTATCCGTTGATGGCCACGGACTTTGCCCTCCAGACCCTCTACATCGCCGGGCTCAAGCCCGACATCATCACCTCCTGCTGCGCCGTGGTCTTCGGCGCCGCCACCGCGGACGGCGCCAATCTCCTGAACATCGCCTCCGCAGAGTTCCTGTTGCCCCTCCATTATCTGACCATGGCGTTGCTCGCCGGCGTGGGCGGCGTGCTCCTCCGGCGCCGGCAGAGGTGGCTGCAAGCCCTCTATGCCGCGGGCTGGGCCTGGTTCTTCGGCCTGGCCCTGGTGGCGATCACCATGGCGATCTCCTCCTACATCTACGCCATGCCCTACCACCATTGTCCGTTCTGCATTTTAAAGCCGGAGTATCACTCCATCGGCTTTGCCATCTACGGCGCCTTGATTGTCGGGGCCTTTCTGGGGATTTCCGCGGCACTTGTGGAGCCGTGCCGCAGGCGGGTGGGGCTTGAGGGGGTGGTGGCGATCTATCAGCGGCGGGCGGTGCAGCTCTCGCTCGGCCTGCTCTTCCTCTTCGCCCTGCTGACCAGTTATCATTACCTGCGCTACATGCTGCTGGGCGGCGAGGGGTAGGCCGTTGTCGCCTCAGGCCGGCAGGGTCTTCTTCAGGAGTTTTGCCGCCTCGACCACCTGATTCCTCCCGCCCTTCTTGGCTTCGTACAGGGCCTGGTCGGCCAGTTCCACCAGCCACTCGTGGTTCTGGGTGTCCTCGGGCAGCACCGCCACCCCGATGCTGATGGTCAGGGAGAGGACGACCCCCACCTCCAGCCGGAAGGGGTGCAGTTCCACGCTGCGCCTGATCTTTTCCGCCACCTGCAGGGCGCCCTGGCGGCCGCTGTCGGGCAGGAGAACCACGAATTCCTCCCCGCCGTAGCGCGCCACGCAGTCCGCCGCGCGGGTCTGGGCGGTCAGGAGGGCGGCCACCTGGCGCAGCACCTCGTCGCCGGCCGAATGGCCGTGGACATCGTTCACCCGCTTGAAATGATCCACATCGAGCATCAGTACGGCAAGCGGGCTGTCGTGCCGCTGTGCCTGGGCCCCCGCCTCGACGAGACGCATCCGGAAGACGTTGCGGGTGTAAAGCCCTGTCAGGGTATCGTGGCAGATCTCTTTCTCCAGGTTGGTGGCCATCTCGTAGAAGGACTTGGCCAGCTCGCCCAGTTCGTCGCTGTATTCCGTTGCCATCTGCTTGATCGCAAAACGGCCGCTGCCCAGTTCCTCCGCGGCGTGGGAGAGATGTTTGAGGGGGCGGGTGATGTACTCGGTGAGGAGGATGGCGAACAGCGTGGCAACCAGGCAGCCGATGACCAGGATGAAGAAGATGTTCTGCCGGAGGGCGTTGGTCTCCCGCCGGATGCCGACGTGCGAATAGGTGACGACGGCGGTGCCCAGTTCGGTCTCCCCGACGGTGACGGGGACGCGGATGTCCACCACCGGATCGCCGTTCGCATCGGTGTAATGGTCGCCGAACCTCGCTTGTCCCTTCGGGCAGGGGGCCTGGTAGGTCTCCCCGATCCTGGCCAGGTTGCTGTGCATGACGATATGGCACTCCGGGTCGATCACCATGGCGGTGGTGACATACTCCTGGGCCATGGCATACTGGACAAAGGTGCGGAGTTCGCTCAGATCCTGACTCACCAACGCCCTGGCCGAGGCGCGGGCAAGATCGTTGGCCACCGTGAGCCCGCTCCGGTGGTTTTCGTGGTGCATGGCCTGCCCGACGCGGGAGACGATGAAGTGGCCGGAGACCAGTTGCGTCACGACCACCAGGGTGATGAGGGGCAATGTTATCTTGAGTCTGAGCGTCTTCCTCATGGAACCCGGCGGGTGGAGGGGAGCATCTTCCGGACCCCGTCGAAGTCCGAGTCCCGGGCCGGGACGAAACCGCCTGCCTCGGCTTCTTCCAGGACGTTCCGGTGTTCCTTCCTGGTCCGGTTCAGGGCGGTCAGCGCCCTGGCGACCTGCAGGACGAGGTTCTGGTCCGTGCCCTTGAGGGCGGCAAAGACCCAGGTGGGAACCTCCTCGGTCCGGGCGAGCACCCTGAGCTGGTGGGGGGGAATCTCTCCCTCCCCATGCTCCCTGGCCTCGTTGATGTCTTCGAACGAGTAGTCGCAGACCATGCCGGCATCCACCGATTTGAGAAAGACGTTGAGGGCGATGGACTCGCAGCTGCCATCGTGCTTGAAGTTGGCCAGGTCCGTTGCCGGCCGGATGCCGTGTTTCTCAAGCAAGCGCCAGGCCGCCAGGGACTTGGCCAGATC
>JBFLYY010000022.1:0-5081 GCA_040756495.1 Thermodesulfobacteriota bacterium
GAGCACCACCAGTTCCGGAGTGGGCTGGAACTGTTCCCAGTACCCCTTGCTGGCCAGCTGGGCGAGATGGGTGCGGATCTGGCGGGCATGATCCTTGAGCCTGAGCTTGCGGGTCTCTTCGTCCGGCGCCTCCACCGCCTCGAGATAGGCAGCCAGTGCCGCCTTGGAATCGACCACGATATTCTTGCCGCCCGGCATCTTGACGATGAGATCGGGGCGCAGACGACCGCCCTCCTCGGTCTGGACCGTTTCCTGCTCCACGAAATCGCAGTGCTTCATCATGCCGGCCATCTCCACCACCCGCCTGAGCTGGATCTCGCCCCAGCGACCGCGGACGTTGGGAGTGCGCAGGGCCTTGACCAGATTGGCGGTCTCGCCGTGGAGCTTGGCCTGGGAGGTGGCCAGGGCCTTGACCTGTTCGGTGAGCCCGGAATAGGCCTCGACCCGATCCTTTTCCACCTGGCGGAGCTGGGCGTCCACCCGCTGGAGCGACTCCCTGAGCGGCTGCACCATCTCGTGGATCGATTGCTTGCGCTGTTCGAGTTCCCCCCGGGCACCCTCCTGCAGTTTCCCGAAGGTCGCCTTGGCCAGCTCCAGGAAGGAACGGCTGTTCTGCTGGAAGATGTCGGAGGAGAGGGCCTTGAAGGCGTCGGCCAGCTCCTGGCGCGCCTCAAGGAGCAGGGCCTGCTTTTCGGCACTGTTGCGCCGTTCATTGGCGAGTCCCGCCTCAAGCTCCGCCACCTTGGCCTGCAAGTCGCGGCTCTCGGCCCTGGCCGTCGCCTCCTGCGCCGCGCCCCGCTCCAGCTGCGCGCGCAGCTCCCGCACCTGCTCCTCCTTGGCCGCCAGCCGCTCCTGCCAGAGGGCCTCCTCGGACCGCCGTTGCGCCTCGGCCAGGGCCAGCCGCTGCTCCAGCCGCGAGCGGCCGAGCCACCATGCCACTGCGCCGCCGGCCGCCAGCGCGACAACCACCCACACCATCCCGCCAATCGTCATCACCAGACCCATATCGAAAACCCCCTCCGCAAGGCAGCCGGCCCTCGCGTGGCCGTTGCTGCCCACTATACCATCCGCCCGCCTTCCTGGCCCATCTTTTCCATGCCAGCCGCCACCTTCCCGCGCCGCCTTCTGTTGACTTTTGCCGAGAAAGACGTAAGGTACCCCGAACGCCACATGCCCCGCGGGCCAGCCATCCCGAAACCTTCCGGCCGCTTGACCTGGATCAAGGCCGGCCGCCGCCGCCCCTGGTATGGTGCGCCATCAAACGACATTCTGAGTTGTAGGCCATTTCAAAGAGTGCACCAACGGAGGAGACCATGCTGCAAGACGGAGAAAAAGGAGCGGTACTGCAACGGGACAAGACGACCTACGCCATCGTCCCCCACCTGCCGCTGGGGCTCATCACCCCGGAGCAACTGCGCAAGATCGCCGACGTGGCGGAGAAATACCGGAGCGCGGCCCTCAAGGTGACCAGCGCCGCCCGCATCGCCATTGTCGGACTGAAGGAACAGGACATCGACCAGGCCTGGCAGGATCTGGGCATGGCCCCGGGCGCGGCGGTGGGCCTCTGCGTGCGGAGCATCAAGGCCTGCCCCGGCAACTCCCTCTGCCGCCTGGGCCAGCAGAATTCCATCGAACTCGGCATGGAACTCGACAAGCGCTACCACGGCCTGGAACTGCCGGGCAAGGTCAAGATGGGCGTCTCCGGCTGCCCGAACCAGTGCGGCGAGAGTTCGGTAAAGGACATCGGCTTCATCGGCAAGGCCAAGGGGTGGACCGTGGTGGTCGGCGGCAACGCCGCCTCGCGGCCGCGCATCGCCGAAGAACTGGCCGAGGGGCTCACCACCGAGCAGGCCCTGCAGGTGACCGACAACATCCTCAAATACTTCAAGGAACACGGCAAGAAGGGCGAACGGATCGGCCGCTTCATGGACCGGATCGGTTTTGCCGCCTTCCAGCAGGCCGTGCTGCCGTAACGGCCGGCGCGACACCCCGTACCGAAAAGGCCCCGGCGAAATGCCGGGGCCTTTCGTTTCCCCCTCGCCCTGGCGACGAACCGCGTTTTTTCAACGAGATACCGCATCAACCCCGCGACGCGACAGTTGACAAACCGGAAATATCGACTAAAATAACGCGATTTCCAATTGTACAATGGGCCTATAGCTCAGTTGGTAGAGCCACCGGCTCATAACCGGTCGGTCCCTGGTTCGAGTCCAGGTGGGCCCACCAAAAATCCAGACACCACATGCATCGGGAAACTACCAGGCACTTCATATCACTATCTGCTGCTGCGCGTCAGAGGGGAGAAGACCCTCGCCGACCCCAAGGTGCACCCCGGAACGGGCTGCGCCTTTTTCTTTTTCCGGAGTGTCCATGGGGCTGACGCTCACCACCCGCGACCTGCTCGCCGTGCTTGACCGGCTCGCCCCCTCTGCCCTGGCGGAATCCTGGGACAACGTCGGGCTGATGATCGGCGCGCCGGACCACGAGGTGACCGGCATCCTGGTCGGCCTCGACCCGACCGACACCCTGCTCGACGAGGCGCTGGCCACCGGCGCCAACACCATCATCACCCACCACCCCCTGCTCTTCAAGCCGGCCAAGACCATCCGCACCGACCAGCCCCTCGGCCGCGCCATCGCCAAGGCCCTGACCAACGACCTCGACATCATCGCCTGCCACACCAACCTCGATGTGGTGGCCGACGGGGTGAGCGACGTCCTGGCCCGGCGCCTCGGACTCGGCAACTGCCGTCCCCTGACCTCGCCAACCACGCCCAACGACCCGGCCACTGGTTTTGGCCGCATCGGCGACCTCGCCCGGGACACCCCGGGCGACCACTTCCTGGCCACCCTCTGCGCCGTGCTGCAATGCCCGGCCCTGCTGGTGGCCGGCCCGGTTCCGGCCACGGTCTCCCGGGTGGCGGTCTGCGGCGGCAGTGGCTCCGAGCTGGCCGAAACGGCCCTGGCCCTGGGCGCGCAGCTTTACGTGAGCGCCGAACTCAAACACAGCACCGCCCGCTGGGCGGAGATGGCGGGGATCTGCCTGGTGGATGCCGGTCATTTCGCCACCGAAAACATCGTCATCAACGAATTCGCCCGCACCATCGCCACCGCCCTGGCCGCCGCCGGGCACACCATCCCGGTGCAGGCCACCGCCACGCTGCAGCCGCCTTTTGCCGTCCATTGCCCGGCCGGGGGCTGCCGCCCGCTTCCGCATATTCTTTAAAACCCTTAACGATAGAGGCAGACTTTGAAAGAAAATCTCGCGCATCTCAAGGAACTCCAGACCATCGACCTCAAGGTCAGCCAGCTCGACGCCCAGCTGACGGCCAGTGCGGCGGAACTCGCGCAACGCCAGGCAAAGATCGCCGAGCACGAGGCCAGGGCCAAGGCACTGGAGGAAAAGATCGAATCCCTCGAACAGCGCCGCCGGGAGCTGGAGAGCGAGGTGGAGAACGACGTGGCCCGCATTCGCGACCGCCAGGGCAAGCTGATGAACGTCCAGACCAACCGCGAATACCAGAGCCTGCTCAAGGAGACCGACGACGCCAAGAAGGCCAACAAGCAGCGCGAAGAAGAGGCCATGCAGCTGATGGAACAGATCGAGGCATGCAAGGCCAAGGCGGAGGAGGAAAACAACCTGCGCAGCGCCGACGAATCCCTGCTCGCCGAGGCGACCGCCGAGGCCGAACGGCAGACCGGCGAACTCAACGCCGCCAGGGAGACGATCCTGAAGGAGCGCGACGCCAAGGCCAAGGCCGTGACCGCCGCCATGCTCAAGAAGTACGACATGCTGCGGGAGCGGCGCAACGGCATCGCCGTGGTCGAGGTGGTGCAGGGGGTCTGCCGCGGCTGCCACATGAACATCCCGCCCCAGCTCTTCAACGAACTGCGCAAGGAGGAATCGCTCCTCTCCTGCCCGACCTGCAACCGCATCATGTTCTACCAGGCGGACGCCGAGCAGCAGGCCTAAGAGGATGGCCGCAACCACGCCGCGGAACCTGACCCCGCGCACCGTCGTCGAACGGCTCGCCGCCAACCTGAGCGACACGGTGCTCGGGGAACTTTTTCCCCGGACGCCGCCGGAGAGCATCCGCGCCCTGCTTGAGAAGGGGGCCGCGCAACTCCCGGCAGCCTCTCCCCTCTTCCCCCAGGAAGCGAAGGCTGGCCCCGCCCCCCAGGCCGGCGCCGTCACCCTCTACTGCGACGGCGCCTCCCGCGGCAATCCGGGCGAGGCGGCCGCCGGCTTCGTCATCCTCGACGCGCACGGCGCGGAACTCATCGCCAAGGGGGTCTATCTCGGCCAGTGCACCAACAACATGGCCGAATATCAGGCCCTGATCCTCGGCCTGCACGCGGCGCACCAGCTCAAGGCGGAGCGTTTGGCGATCCGGCTCGATTCCGAACTGGTGGTACGCCAGCTCGAAGGCCGCTACCAGGTGAAGGACGCCAAACTGAAACCCCTCCATGCCAAGGCGACAAGCCTGTTGCGGGGTTTTGCGAAACACACCGTCAACCATGTGCCGCGCCGCGAGAACCAGCGGGCCGACGAACTGGCGAATCAGGCCCTCGACGCCCGCCAGCGCTGACCACGGGGAGGCTTCACCCTCGGCGTCCTCACCGGCATATCCACCCATACCGAGCAGGGCTCGCTGTCCGCCAGGCATGAGAATTCAAAACATCTCAACTACGGGGGAAGAGATGAAAATTGATGTATTGAAACCTGGGGATGCCAATTCGCTTGTCTATCAATTCGGTGTCCGCATTGCGCCTGAATGCAAAGAAAAACTGCACGAACAATTCTCGCTCGCACACAAGACGTACAACGAGATCGTTGCCGAAATCCGCCGAATCGACGATGAAGCTATCGCCTGGCTCCAGAAAAAAGCCGGGCAGACAGCAGCAACTCTCCGCAACCGGATAACCGAACTCAGCGAGCAATTCGATCAACTCAACGCCAAAGACGACCGCGAAGGGCTCAAAACAGTTGCCGAGGAAAGAAGAGGCTTGTGGCGCGAATGGTACCAACTGATGCACGCGGCCCGCAAAGAGCATTCCGCGGAACTCAACGAGAGGTTCATG
>JBFLYY010000023.1:0-2305 GCA_040756495.1 Thermodesulfobacteriota bacterium
GCGCCGGTGCGACGGGCCAGGTCGAGGGCCTTGGCCGCCACCTTGAGAGAGTGGTCCAGATCGGCGGCGTTCATCCCGGCACGCCGCAGGAGATCGATGTCGTCGGGATCGATGCGGTAGTCGTCGCGGTTCATCGTTTTTCCTCCCGAGGCGCGATGCCGAAGTAGGCGTACGCCTCCTGCATGGCGTCCTTGTACTGGTGGCGGATCTTGCTGAACTTCTTTTCCATGTCCTCGCGCAGGTGCTCGATGTACTCCCGCACCCCTTCTTCGCCGTACTTCCCGGCGATGACCGGCCCGAACTCATGGATGCGGGTGAAGTCATGGCGCGCGTACTTGTGCTCCGCATCGTCGATCCAGCGGTGCAGTTCCGCGTACTGCCGGCCGGTTCTTTTCAGACTCGTCTCGAAATGCTGTTCGGTTGGCGGCATGGCGATCTCCTCCTTCAAGGGTTTGTGTCGGCGGCGGCGTGCCGGAAAAAGGCCAGCAGGTCGTCCAATACGGCGCCGGCCCGGTCAACGCGGTCGGCATCGTCGGCCGCCGCGGCCGCGATGCCGTCGAACAGAGCCTTGACCCCCGGCGTTTCCGGCAGGCCGAAGGCCTCCTCCTTCAGATCGATGTCGTGGATGATGGCGGCGATCTTGGTCATGGCGGGATCAGCAAGGCCGAAGCGGTCCACCAGCACCTCGAAGCTGCACCGGCTGCCCTCGTGGGTGTACTCTGCCTCGCCCATGTCGTAGCGGATCTCGGCCGCGGCGGGACGATAACGGGAGTCGTCGACGAACTTCAGGGTCGCGCCGGGGTCGATGAACCTTTTGATCAGCCAGGCACAGGCCATGCGGTCGACATAGACGCCCCGCCGCGTCACCCAGGTCCTGCCGAGGGGCGGAGTGCCCTCCCCGGCTTTCCCGTCATCCCGGTGGTCCTGCGGCTGGCGGAGGAGGTTTTCCAGTTCCGTCAGGGCCGCCTCGGCGTGGGCCTGCTCCGGCCCCGGGAAAAAATCGATGGCGGCAATCCCGCCAAAGGCCTTGCGCAATCGGGCCACCGCCGCACGCTGTTCGGCGGCGCTATCGATGCCGGCCCCATCCGCCTGCCGCCATTTCCTTTTCAGTTCGCCGGCCTCGGCGAGGATGGTTTCATACTCGCGCCGCCTTGCCTCGCCGAAAAGGGCGACCAGCTGCCGATCGGCCATCCCCTCCAGAAAACGGGCCTCGACCAGCACCGCCTCGCCGCCCTTGGCGGTGATCTCCTTGACCAGCCAGGTGAAATCCTCCCGGGCCTGCTCCCCTGCCGGCAGGGCGTACACCGACTGCTTGACCGCGATCGCGCCCAGCTGTTGCAGGCGCCGCAGCACCCGGACCCGGAAATACGCCGGCTTCGCCGGGATTTGGTGAATGAGCAGCAACCACTCCATGACAGCCTCACTAATTTGATTCATATGTTACTCAACAGATATAGCAGTTGCCACACGATGTCAAGCGGGGAAGAGGAAAGCTGGGACGGATTTTCCCCGGCGAACGGCTGTACGGGGAAAGAGAGGAGGAGAGCGGCAGGAAAATGGAAGCGGAACAGGGAGAGAGGGGATGCCCCGGAAAAGGGAGGGAACGGGCCCGAAGGTCACGACGTCCGCCATGGCGGCGAAGACTGGGTCGCCACGCTGCGCAGCGATGACACCCGGGGCGGTCTCTCCCTCCTCGTCTTTGCGAGAAGCGCAGCGACGAAGCCATCCGGTCGGAGCCGTCGTCTGCCATCGGCTTCAGCGGCAGCCGTTGCGTTTGTTGGCCATCGCCATCGCCCTTTCGACCACGAAAACGACAACGACAACCGTTTCGCTGCCGCTCCACTGACAACGAAACTTTTCCGCTGCCTGCAGTGGCACGGCAGGATGTGCACCTCCCCGGCGCACCGGCTGACGGCCCTTGGAGAAGCCCCCCTTGCGGTCATCGGCAGGGGCGGCCTCTGCCTTTTTTCTCGTTGTCGTTGTCGTAATCGTTCTCGTTGTCGTTGTCGTAATCGCCGAACCCGGCGGGTTACCTCCATCGCCATCGCCATCGACTGAGTTGCCCACCGGCGACGCACACTCGGGCGGTGCAGACCGGATCGCCACGTTGCGCTCGTGATGGCACCCGGCGCGGTCTCTCCCTCCTCATCTTTGCGAGAAGCGCAGCGACGAAGCAATCCGGTCGGAGCCGTCAGTCTGCCATCGGCTTCAGCGGCAGCCGTCGCGTTTGTTGGCCATCGGCATCGCCCTTTCGACCACGAAAACGACAACGACAACCGTTTCGCTGCCGCTCCACTGACAACGA
>JBFLYY010000024.1:0-3561 GCA_040756495.1 Thermodesulfobacteriota bacterium
GCCTTTTAAGCAGAGAGTCGCGCGTTCGAGTCGCGCACGACCCACCAGAGTCCCCATCGTCTAGTCAGGTCCAGGACACCGGCCTTTCACGCCGGCGACACCGGTTCAAATCCGGTTGGGGACGCCATAAAAAAATCTGAGGGAGGCAACGGTTCCGTTGGCTCCCTCTTTTTTTGCCGGAGACCGGGCCGCCCAGCCTGTGGCACGGCAACCCTCACCATCCATATCAAGCGAACGATCAGGCCGCTGGCCTGTGTCCCTTGAGCCAGTCGCGCAGGACATCGTTGATGCGGGTCTGCCAGCCACGCCCTGTGGCCCGGAATGCCTCCACCACCTCCGGCGCCAGCCGGATGTTGACCGCCTCCTTTGTCGGACGTTTTCCCGGTCCCCGTTGACCAGGACGACGCTTGGGCAAAACCTCCAACAACTCCTTCGGCAAGACCTCCGCAGCCGGCTTGAAGTGTTCAAGGTCTTCCGCGGTGAGTTCGCGGACCTCGCCATTCTTGTCAGTCAAGGGTGAGCGCTTTGCCATACGTTCGTGCCTCCCTGGTGTTTGCCTTACGAAAACTGATGATCCTCACCCCACCCTCGATGGGGGGGGTAAAACAGAGGAAATGCAATCGTTCATCCAAATAGCCGACGGCTACGAACCTTCGTTCCGAATAAGGGTTGCGAGAATCCTCGGCATATATCGCTCCGTCCCAATCAAAATCAGCGGCGCGCTCAAATGGCAAGTCGCGCTCGCGGGCGTTCTTTCCGGATTTGTCCGGATCGAACTCTATTTTCATGATTTTATTGTATATACAAAATAATAAACATCAAGTGGAATCTGCGGACCCCGAACACGTTTCCCCATAGCACGCCGCCATGGCACGAACCTCCCCCTTCACCGCGTCGATCAACGCCCGCGGCCCCAGCACCTCCACCTCGCTGCCCCAGGAAAGCACCCACCGTTTGATGGCCGCCAGGTCGCCGGCCGGCAGGGTGAGGGTCACCCCGCCGTCGCGGTGGCGCTTGAGCTGCTGCTCCTGGTGCCAGATCCGCTCCACCACATAGGGTGCGGCGGCAGCGACAAAACGCAGCCGCACCCGGTATTGCCCTGTCCCCCTGCCCAGGCCGAAACCCTCGGCCACCAGGGCGGCCGGGTCGAAATCCGCCGGCACCGCAAAGGAATCCCGGAGTACCGAGGCCTCGCCGATACGGGAAAGGGCGAAACTCCGCACCGCCTGCCGCAGGTGGCAATACCCGATGAGATACCACGCCCCCTCAAAACGCAGCACATGGTACGGGTCCACCTGCCGCACCTCCGGCCTGGCGGCGCCGGGCTTGCGGTAGCTCAAGCGCAGGGTCCGGCTCCGCGTCAGCCCTGCCGTTACCGATCCCCACACCGCCGGGTCGATGGGACTCTGCTGTTCCGGCACCACGGAGATACGGCTGTCGAGCCAGGCGGCGTCGCAGGAAACACGCTGGGGCAACGACTGCTCGATCTTGCGGAAAAGGGCCGCGAGCTTCTCATACATCGGGGTGTCGCGGTACTGCTCCAGCCCCTTGTGGGCGATGGCCAGGCCGAAGAGATCGCCCTCGTTGAGGTGGATGGCCGGCAGGGCATAGCTCTCCTCGGTGTAGAAATAGCCCTTGCGCTGGGCGTCGTAGGCGATGGGCGCCTCCCAGTGGAGCCGCAGGTAGTCGATGTCGCGGAGGATGGTCTTGGTGCTCACCTCGTACTCGGCCGCGAGATTCGTGCAGTTGGCAAGGCGGCCTTGCTGCATCCCTTCGCGGATGGCGCGGTCGATGAAGAGCAAGCGGGCAAGCTGGGATTTGTTTTCCATCCTGCGGAACCTCCGTGCCGATTTTTTTTGACCTGGGACACTCTGTGTCTCAGGTCATACCCTACACTGGGTCCAGAGGAAAAAACAACCACGAAACCACGCGCAAGGAGAGCACCATGGGCAACGACGGCAGAAAGGCAAGACAGGCGATGGGGATCAGAACCACGGAGATCCGGCGGGAGCTGGAGGAACTCACCCGGCGGGCAGAGGGTACGAACGAACAACAGGCCCTGGTGGCGCTGGAACGCTATCTCCAGATCCCCACCTTCCGGCGCCAGGGAAAACGCCTCTCCTGCCATTAAGGAAGCAGGAGCGCGGGCCAGGCGGCCCGTCCGGCGTACCGGCTATTTCAAGCGCAGCACGGTCTGGTACAGCTCATTGGCCGTGGAGATGGAGACCGAGTTGGCCTGAAAACCGCGCTGGGTCATGATCAGCTCGGCGAACTGCTGGCCGAGATCGACGTTGGACATCTCCAGGGTGTTGCCCTGGACGCTGCCCAGCGGGCCCTCGCCGGCAAAGCCGATGGTCTGGGTGCCGGCCCTTTCGGTGGCGGCGAAGAGGTTGCCGCCCAGCATCGCCATGCCCTCGAAGTTGGTGAAGTCGCTGAGTACCAGCTGCGCCTGCTCCTCGCGCTGGCCGTTGCTGTACAGGGCGGAGATGATGCCGTGCTTGTCCACCGCCAGATTTTCCAGGTGGCCGGTGGCAAAACCGTCCTGCTGCTGATAGAGGGTGGCCGACGGCGTGGCATAGCTGGTGGTGCCGATGGCCGCCAGGTTGTAGCGATCCCCGGCATCCACGACAAACCCGCTGCCCTCGGTGCCAAAGCACTGGGCCAGACTCGGATTGGCGGCCGGGTCGAGGCCGGCGGCATCCCGGTAGGTGATGCCGGTAATCGCGAGCTGGCTGTCGCCCACCACCAGATCCGCCAGGCGCAACTGGCCGTCCACGATGGTGGCATCGCATTGGAACTGGCTTTCGAGCTGGGTGAGCAGGTCGCCGATCTCGTTGTTCTGGTCCACCACATAGGCCAGGGTTACGGGATTGCCGTCGCCATCGGTGCCGGTGAAGGTGATGGAGTCGCCGTCCTGCACCTGGTTGCCGGCGGAGTCGTACACGGAATCCCAGCCGGTGAGCGGGGTGGCGTAGGGGGCCGTGGTGCCGGCGGCGGTGGCCAGGGCCGGCCCCGGGCTGGTGATGCTCTGCGGCACGGCCTCGGTGCCGAAATTGAGGGTGGAGAGGAGATTCGCGCCGGTGCCGCTGACGTTGTAGGCAAAGGAGTAATCCGCCTCGCCGCGGGCCAGCACGATCTTGTTGGCATCGGTGGGGGTCAGCAGGGTATCGGCCGGCACCTCCCAACAGTCGATGCCGGCCAGATCGCCCGAGACGCCGAAGGTGAGCTTGCCATAGAGCAGGGCGCCGGCGCCCTTTTCCGCCACCGCGCCGTCGTTGTAGCGGGTGGAGGTGGCGCCGATCAGCCGGCGGTCCAGGGCCGGATCGCAGGTGACCAGAAACTCCTGCTCGTTGGCGTTGGTGGTCTGATCGAAATAGACGGTGAGGTCGAACTGGACGCCGGTGTCGTCGTAGGCCGCAAGGGTGGTCGAGAAGCTGTAATCGCTCTCGGCGAGCGGTCCGGCCGGAGCGGCGCCATCCCAGGCGGCATAGAGCGGGGCATCGGTATCCTCCGGCGGAATGGTGCCCTGGAGGTTGACCGCCACGGTGACGTTTTCCGAGG